>SKRW01000300.1 GCA_007118295.1 Paracoccaceae bacterium
GCCTTTGTCACGAACGGGGCGCAGGGAATCAATATTCATCGCAATATCTGGCATGGGGTCCTGACCCCGCTTGCCAGCCCCGGTCGGTTCGCCGTGATCGACCGGATCGGCACCACTGCGAACCTGCAGGAACACTGGTTCGCCACCCCGTGGGAGGTGCGTGGACAACCCTGAGGAGGAGGGCGCTGCGCGAATGCAATAGCGAAACCACGCCCCTGGGCGCAGGCTTTCGGCTGGCTTGAAGGAGGACAGGACCATGGCGAATTCCAGTATCGGGACGCCCGAACAGTTACGCGACCCGAATTACACCCCACCACTCTACAAGGCCATTCCGCTGGGCGTGCAGCACGTTCTGGCGATGTTCGTCTCGAACGTGACGCCCGCGATTATCGTCGCAGGTGCTGCCGGATTCGGCTTTGGGTCCGGCTCGCCGGACTTCCCGAACCTGATCTACATGCTGCAGATGTCGATGTTTTTTGCCGGTGTGGCAACACTCTTGCAGACGATAACCTTTGGCCCTGTCGGTGCGAAACTGCCCATTGTGCAGGGCACCTCTTTCGCCTTTATCCCAATCATGATTCCGCTTGTGGCGGGCAAGGGCGTGGACGCCATGGCCGCCGTGATGGGGGGCATTCTGGTGGGCGGGCTGTTTCATGCAGCCCTTGGCACAGTGATCGGGCGCATCCGCTTTGCGCTGCCGCCACTGGTCACCGGGCTCGTTGTTACCATGATTGGCCTCGCGCTGGTGCGGGTGGGCGTGCAATACGCAGCAGGCGGCGTGCCCGCCATGGGCACAGACCAGTTCGGCAATCTGCAAAGCTGGTCGGTGGCGCTTGTGGTGATCCTTGTCACGCTCGGGCTGAAGTTCTTTGCCCGCGGGATGCTGTCGGTTTCTGCCGTGCTTCTGGGGCTGATCGCAGGATATGCTGTGGCATGGTCCATGGGCATGGTCAGTTTTGCCGCTATCGGCACGGCGGCCCCCTTTGCCTTGCCGAATCCGCTGCATTTCGGGCTTGAATTCACCGCCGCCGCGATCATCGGCTTTTGTGCGATGGCCTTTGTGTCGGCGGTGGAAACCGTGGGCGACGTCTCGGGGATCACCAAGGGCGGGGCAGGGCGCGAAGCGACCGAGGAGGAGATCAAGGGTGCAACTTTCGCCGATGGCATCGGCACCGCTGTCTCCGGCCTGTTTGGTGCGCTGCCCAATACCAGTTTCAGCCAGAATGTCGGCCTGATCGCGATGACCGGCGTCATGAGCCGCCATGTCGTGACCATTGGTGCGATCTTCCTGATCTTTGCAGGGCTGTTTCCCAAGGTGGGCGCGGTCATCTCTACAGTCCCGATAGAGGTGCTGGGCGGTGGCGTGATCGTGATGTTCGGCATGGTTGTGGCGGCTGGTATCTCGATGCTGTCGGATGTGCACTGGAACCGGCGCAATATGGTGATCTTTGCAATTGCGCTGTCGCTGGGGCTGGGCCTGCAACTGGAGCCTTCGGCTTTGCAGCACCTGTCGGATACGCCGCGTGTGTTGCTGACATCGGGCATCTTGCCGGCAGCGGCGATCGCAATCGTTCTTAACCTGATACTGCCGCATGAGCTTGCTGGCGAAGCCACCGAAGAAGTCGCCGGCGGCATGCAGGGCCATGGTCAGGGGTTTGCACGCAAGGATCATTGAACCCAGCCGCAATGCAGGGCGTGGGGCGCGGGCCGAACTGGCCCGCGTTCTGCGTTCCCGGTTCTGATGCCGGAGGCGCGAGAGGGGCTGGCAGCATGAGTTTCCGGCATTTGGGCCGCAGGGCACAGGCGAACCTCGTCGCCCTTGCCAATCCGTCGAGCCTGTCACGCAAGGTAAATTGTGAACGCGTGGGATAGGTTGCCCCCACGAGATGCCCTTGACACCGAAGCGCAAACGACAGAACACTTGGTCAGTTTCTTTGATCAATCTTGCGGACGCAGGGATGATGAAGGGAAATTTCTCAACAGGGAGAAAGGGATAATCATGAAACTGATCCTGAACAAGGCCCGCAGCGGTCTGATGATGGGCGTTGCTGCCTCTGCACTGGTACTGTCCGGTGCCGTTGCACATGCCGAGACAATCCGTTGGGCACGTGTCGGCGACGCGCTGACAATGGACCCGCACAGCCAGAACGAAGGGCCGACCCATACGCTGAACCATCACATCTACGAGACGCTGGTGGGCCGCGCTGATGATGGCAGCCTGACCCAGCGCCTTGCCACTGACTGGGGCATCAGCGAAGACGACGAGAACGTCTGGGTCTTTACCATCCGCGAGGGTGTGAAGTTCCACGATGGCAGCGACATGACGGTCGAAGACGTGGTCTTCTCGCTGGATCGTGCGCGCACGCCGCCTTCGGGTATGGCAGCACTGCATGCAGCGGTGGAAGAGGTCACGGCAGTGGACGACACGACCGTGCATGTGCGCATGTCCGGCCCTGCGCCGCTCTATGTGCAGAACCTGACCAACACCTTCATCATGTCGAAAGCATGGGCCGAGGCGAATGGTGTCGAATCGGCACCGAATTTCGCCGCCGGTGAAGAGGCCTATTCGGTGCGCAACACCAATGGCACCGGCCCCTACATGCTGGTCGAGCGTGACCCCGAAGTGCGCACTGTCCTGCAGGCCTTTGCGGATCACTGGGATGACGCCCCTGCCGTGACCGAGATCATCTATACTCCGATTTCCGAAGCCGCGACCCGTGTGGCGGCCCTGCTGTCGGGCGAGGTGGATATCGTGCAGGACGTGCCAGTGCAGGATATCGCGCGGCTGGAACAGACCGACGGCATCCGCGTGGTGCGCGGCCCGGAAAACCGCAACATCTTCTTCAGCTATGACATGGCGTCGGAATCGTTGCGTTCGTCCAATGCCGAAGGCAACCCATTCACCAGCCCCGAAGTGCGCGAGGCGATGTCGCTGGCAATCGACCGCAACGCGATCCAGCAAGTGGTGATGCGGGGCGAGTCGCAGCCTTCGGCGGCCCCTCTGCCGCCCTTTGTCAATGGCTGGACCGAGGAAATGCACGCTTTTGGTGATCCTGATCTGGCCCGCGCGGGCGAGTTGATGGCAGAGGCTGGCTATCCGGATGGCTTTTCGGTGCAGCTTGACTGCCCGAATGACCGCTACCTGAACGATGAATCCATCTGTCAGGCGCTGGTGGGCATGCTGGCCCGGATCAACATTCAGGTGGACCTGAATGCACAGACCCGGTCGTTGCATTTCCCGCTGATCGAGAACTGGGAAACCGATTTCTACCTGCTGGGCTGGGGGGTTCCGACCTTTGACAGCCAGTATGTGTTCGATTTCCTCGTGCATTCGCGGACCGGTAGCTACGGTTCGTTCAACGGGTCGCGCTATTCCAACCCGGATCTGGATGCCAAGATCGAAGCACTGGCCACCATGACCGATCTGGAAGAGCGCGACGCGCTGATCGCGGAAATCTGGGAAGAGGTGATGGAAGAGCGCATCTTCCTGAACGTGCACAATCAGGTGCTGGCCTATGCCATGCGCGACAATATCAATCTGGATGTGCATCCCGAAAACCAGCCGCGCATGACGACAGTCACGTTCGACTAAGCACGGCTTGACCATTTGGCCCGCGCGGGGTAACTCGCGCGGGCTTTCCATTTAAGGCAGGATCGCTGACCATTTCTGCCGATTTCGTGGGGTCCTGACATGATCGCCTTCATCCTGCGGCGTCTGGTGCAATCGGTCATGGTCATGCTGACCGTGGCGCTTGTGGCCTTTGCGTTGTTTCGTTTTGTAGGCGATCCCATCGCCTCGATGGTGGGGCAGGAAACCACACTTGCCGAACGCGCCGAGATCCGCGAGATGCTGGGCCTGAACGACCCGTTCATCATGCAGTTCTGGAATTTCATCGCCCGCGCGGCGACGGGTGATTTCGGCATCTCCTACCGCTTGCAACAACCGGTGATGGAACTGATCCTGTCACGCCTGCCCGCCACGCTGGAACTGGCGCTGGTGTCGGGCGTGCTGGCCTTCGCCTTCGGGGTGGGGTTTGGTGTCTACACGGCGCTGCGTCGGGGAAACTGGCTGTCCGGCTCGATCATGACCGTGTCGCTGATCGGGGTGTCGCTGCCCACCTTCCTGATCGGTGTGCTGCTGATCTGGGTGTTCGCCGTGGAACTGCAATGGCTGCCCTCTTTCGGGCGCGGGGAAACGGTCTATGTCGGCGACTGGTGGCGCACCGGGTTGCTGACCGACTCCGGGCGCGCCTCGCTGATCCTGCCTGCGATCACGCTGGGTCTGTATCAGATGACGCTGATCATGCGGCTTGTGCGCGCGGAAATGCTGGAAGTACTGCGCACCGATTACATCAAATTCGCCCGCGCGCGGGGACTGTCGAACCGCGCTGTGCATTTCGGCCATGCGCTGAAAAACACGCTTGTGCCCGTCATCACCATCACCGGCTTGCAGATGGGCAGCATCATTGCGTTTTCGATCATCACCGAAACCGTGTTTCAATGGCCGGGCGTCGGCGCGCTGTTCATCAACTCGGTGCGCTTTGTCGATGTGCCGGTGATGGCCGCCTATCTGATGCTGATCGCACTGGTGTTTGTGGTGATCAA
>SKRW01000109.1 GCA_007118295.1 Paracoccaceae bacterium
ACCTGAATTTCATTGTCGAAATGGCCGATATTGCCGACAATCGCCATGTCCTTCATCTCGCGCATATGCTCGATGCGGATCACGTCCTTGTTGCCGGTGGTGGTGATGAAGATGTCGGCGGTCTTGACCACATCTTCCAGTGTCGTCACCTCGAACCCGTCCATGGCGGCTTGCAGCGCGCAGATGGGGTCGATCTCGGTCACTTTCACGCGCGCACCGGCACCTTTCAACGACGCGGCAGAGCCTTTGCCCACATCGCCATAGCCGCAGACCACGGCGACCTTGCCTGCCATCATCGTGTCGGTCGCGCGACGGATGCCATCGACGAGGCTTTCCTTGCAGCCGTATTTGTTGTCGAATTTCGACTTGGTCACGCTGTCGTTGACGTTGATCGCAGGAAAGGGCAGCAGGCCCTTCTTGTGCAGGTCATACAGGCGGTGCACGCCGGTGGTGGTTTCTTCCGACACACCCTTTATCGCGTCGCGCGTCTTGGTGAACCAGCCGGGGCTTTCCGTCATGCGCTTCATGATCTGCGCCTTGATGACCTCTTC
Source organism: Paracoccaceae bacterium (assembly GCA_007118295.1). Taxonomy (GTDB): domain Bacteria; phylum Pseudomonadota; class Alphaproteobacteria; order Rhodobacterales; family Rhodobacteraceae; genus Roseinatronobacter. The sequence continues at coordinate 552 of SKRW01000109.1, forward strand.
CTCTTCCGAGGCAGGCACGGGGAGGATGTCTTCGCCTGCCTCGGCGCGCGCGCCCAGCAGCACATAGAGCGTGGCGTCGCCGCCATCATCAAGGATCATGTTGGCACCCTCGGGGAACAGGAAGGACCGGTCCAGATAATCCCAGTGTTCGATCAGCGTCTGGCCCTTGATCGCGAAAACCGGCGTGCCGCCTGCCGCAATGGCTGCGGCGGCATGGTCCTGCGTCGAGAAGATGTTGCACGATGCCCAGCGCACATCGGCCCCCAGCGCTGTCAAGGTCTCGATCAGCACGGCAGTCTGGATCGTCATGTGCAGGGAACCCACGATCCGCGCGCCCCTGAGCGGTTGGCTTGCGCCAAATTCGGCACGCAACGCCATCAGGCCGGGCATCTCTGTCTCGGCAATCGCGATTTCCTTGCGGCCGAATTCTGCCAGTGAAATGTCGCGGATGATATGGTCCTTGGGCATCGGCGGGCGCTCCTTGATGCGGGAAATCCTTGTCGCGGCGCAGATAGCACTGCCTCCCCATGCAGACAAGGGCAGCGCCGCCGGACCTGTCGCCGCGTCGTGTTGCCGCCGACTTCGCAGTCATGCCGTTTTTTGTAATTGTAGCCTCGCGCGCTATCTGCAAAACTCGTGGATATGAGCGCAACGCAACCAGCGACAGAGTTTGGCCCGGACAGGCGCAGACAGGCCCGCAGACCGCTTGCGGGATTCGTGGCGCTCTGGGCGGCGCTGTCTGGCATGCCTGCCCATGGCTTCAACTCTCTGAGCTTCAGCTTTCAGGGCGACGATTCGGCCCTTGAGGACGCATTGCGGCGCTCGTCGTTGCTGACAGGTGCCCATGATGAAGGGGTGACCGACAGCTTCGAGGTGTTCACGATTGCGCGCGCGGAGTACGGCCAGCTTATCGGGATATTCTACGAGGCCGGGTTCTATGCCCCGCAAATCTCGGTGCGGATCGACGGGCGCGAGGCTGCCGACATTTCGCCGCTGAACCCACCCGCGCAGATTGACGAGATCGTTCTGACACTGGCACCGGGACCGGCCTTTGTGTTTGGGCGCACGCAGCTTGGCCCGGTCGCCACGGGGACGGAATTGCCTGCGGGTTTCGTGTCCGGTGCGCCTGCGCGCAGCACCGTCATCCGCGACGCCGCCACCGAGGCAGTGGATGGCTGGCGCGACGTTGGCCATGCAAAGGCCGAACCGGTCGAGCAGGACATCACCGCGCGGCACCCTGCGGGCGAGTTGGATGTGGCTGTGCAAATTCAGCCCGGCCCGCGCCTGCGCTTTGGCCAGTTGCACCCGGACGGGCAGGAGCGCACGCGCGCCGAACGGATCCGCGCCATTGCCGGGTTGCCCAGTGGCGAGGTGTTTTCGCCGCGCGACGTGCAGCGCTCGGCGGAGCGGTTGCGGCGCACGGGGACCTTTGCCTCGGTCGCGCTGCGCGAGGCCGAAGAGCCGAACCCCGACGGCACGCTGGACATCACCGCGTCGGTGGTCGAGGCCCCGCTGCGGCGCATTGGTGCCAGCATCGAATATGACACCGAAAGCGGCGGCAGACTGACCGGCTTCTGGCTGCACCGGAACGTGTTTGGCGGGGCAGAGCGGTTCCGTATCGAGGCGATGATCGGTGGCTTGGGCGCGCGCCAGGGCAAGCTGGATTACCGTCTGGCAACGGAATTTTCGCGTCCGGCCACATTTACGCCGGACACCACTCTGAACCTTGGTGCCGTGATCGAGACCGAGCGCGAAGATGATTTCGAAGCGCGCCGCATCCGGCTGGATGTCGGGCTGGAAAACCGTTTCAGTGACGAGTTGACCTTTGGTGGCGGGATCGGCGTGTTGCTGGAACGCGCGGATTTCGGCACCAATCTGGCGACGCGGCGCGACTACCGGCTGCTGCTGCTGCCGCTGCATGTCACATGGGACCGGCGCGACAGCGAGACAGCGCCCACGCGCGGGTTTTACGCGCGCGGCGAGCTGACTCCGTTCCTGGGCGTGCGCGGCACGGATAGCGGCGCGCGCGCATCTGCGGATTTGCGCGCCTATCGGGCATTCGGGCAGGATGACCGCGTCGTTCTGGCCGGTCGCGCGCAGTTGGGCGCTGTTTTTGGGGCCTCGATTGCGGGTACGCCGCGCGATTTCCTGTTCTATTCGGGCGGCAGTGGAACGGTGCGGGGCCAGCCCTACCGCTCGCTTGGGGTCAGCCCCGGCGGTGTTCGTTCGGGCGGGCGTGGCTTTGCCGCACTTTCTGCCGAGGCGCGCATTCGCGCGACCGAAACCATAGGGGTCGTCGCCTTTGCCGATGCGGGCCGTGTGTCTGAAGGCGCGTTTTCGGGCGCATCTGACTGGCATGCGGGGGCCGGGGTCGGGCTGCGCTATGACACGATCGTCGGGCCGTTGCGGGTCGATATCGGCTATCCGGTCGGCGGCACGACGGGGCGTGGTTTCCAGCTATATCTGGGTATCGGGCAAGCGTTCTGATGCGGTTGATCCTCATATTCGCCTGGGTTGCCTGTGCGGCGCTGCTGGTGCATGTGCCACCTGCGTCAGCGCAGTTTCTGGACCGGTTGCTGCCGGGGCGCGAGGAAAGCGATGTCGGCTTTCTGACGCGGGTCTTGCAGGAAAACCTGTCCGATAGCGGGCGCGAGGTGCGCATTGTCGGGTTTCAGGGCGCGCTGTCCTCGCGCGCCACTTTCGCAGAGATGACCATCTCTGACGATGACGGTGTCTGGCTGACCATCGAGGGCGGCGCGATGCAGTGGAACCGTTCCGCCCTGTTCCAGCGCCGGATCGAGATTGCCGAATTGTCGGCCCAACGCGTCACAGTGGCCCGCGCGCCACTGGGAGACGAACCAAGCGGTGAGCTGGTTCCGACCCCGAGTTTCGAATTGCCGGAATTGCCGGTGTCGGTCAGTCTTGGCGTGTTGCAGGTCGAAGAGGTGGTGCTGGGCGCGGCGCTTCTGGGCGAGGAATTGCGCGCGCGTGTCAGCGGCGCAGCACAGCTGGCCGATGGCGAGGGGTCTGCGGAATTACAGATCGAGCGGCTGGATGATGTTGCCGGACGTTTTGTCATTGATGGCGAATTTTCCAATGCAACGCGTCTCTTGCGCCTGCATCTTGAAGCAGAGGAAGACCCTGGTGGGCTGGCGGTCAGCCTGCTGGACATTCCCGACGCGCCGTCGGTCAATCTGGAAATCACCGGCGAAGGGCCGATTGACACTTTCGCCGCCGATATCCGGCTGGGCACGGATGGCACCGACCGGGTGACGGGCCAGTTTGAACTACAGACCTCGCTGCCGGGCGTCGCGCAGGCGGTCCGGCTGGATCTGGGAGGCGACCTGCGGCCCCTGCTGCAACCCGAGTTTCACCCCTTTTTCGGCGCGGACTCGCGCCTGCGCACCGAGGCGCAGCGCTTCGAGGATGGACGGCTGTCACTGGATGCGCTGGATATCCGCACCGACAAGCTGGCGCTGCGCGGTTCCATGGCGCTGGGGGCGAATGGTTTCCCGGAATTCATAGACTTGCGGGGTGAAGTTGCAGCGCGTGACGGGTCGCGTGTTGTGTTGCCGCTGGCCGGGGGTGATACCAGCATCGAGCAGGCCCAATTGCGGCTGGAATTCGATGCGTCGGTCAATGAGGACTGGGATCTGTCGCTGGACCTGCTGGGGTTTGACAATGGTGATTTTCAGGTCGAAAGCCTGTTTGTCGAAGGGCTTGGACGCATTTCCTCGCAAGGCTTTGGCGAAGATTTCGACGTTGTCGATGCGCTGATCGATTTTGCCGCGCTGGGCGTTTCGGCGCGCGACCCCGGATTGACCGAAGCGTTGGGCCCGTCAGTCACTGGCTCGCTTGCATTGTTGTGGCGCGAAGGGCGGCCTCTGTTGCTGCCGGGGTTTCAGCTTGAAGGGCGCGACTATCAGCTTAACGGTCGGGCGCGGCTGGATGACGGGGTTGTGGCTCTGAACGCGCAGGCCGATTTCCGCAAT
>SKRW01000303.1 GCA_007118295.1 Paracoccaceae bacterium
CGCCCGACGCCTGCACGCTCCAGCAACAGGCCCATCATGATGAACAACGGGATGACCCCGAACTCGAACGAGCGCACGGCATTGGTCAGCGCCAGACCCAGCGTATTCGTCGGCACGTTGATATTGCCCCGGATCAGCCAGATGCCCAGAAATGACATGCCCATCAGGGCAAAGGCCACCGGCATGCCGCAGGCAACCAGAATGAACAGACCCGCGAATGCTATCAGGCCCACGCCCATGGGGCTGTGCCCGCCCTGCATCATCCACAACAGGCCAATGCCACCAAGCACCACAAAGACAGCAAGCCCGCGCCAGCCCTGATCGGACGACACCTCGTTGCGGGCAATCAGGCGACCATGAACCATCTGACCCAGCGCGAACGCATGGACCAGCACAAGCCGCAGACATTCGGCCAGCGCGACAGTCGCGCCCAGAACGATTGCCAGCTTGAAAGGCCAGAGCGGGAACATGAACGCCCCGACCGAACCCGCAAAGGCACCACCTGTCCAGGCGCGCTGAAAATCAGCCCACATCCAGCCAATGGCACGCCACAGCAGCGCAGCCGCAGCCAACATGAACAACAGCTTTGCACCATTGGCCAATGCGGGGCGGTCCCGCTCCCAGTTGCCCATCAGGAACTCTGCCGAGATCAGCCGTCCGTTCCTGATGGTGCTGCCAAGCTGCACAAAGACACAGGCGACAATGGCATTGGCCACAAAATCCGTGACCCCCGGCAGGCTGGTGTTGAGAAAGGCACGCGACAGGACGTCGGCCACCACCACAAACATCGTCGAGGCAATGGTGGTCGAGGCCACGACGCTCAGCAGGAAGCCGAAACTGCCCCCTGCCCGGTCAATCGCAAAAAGCAGGCCCAACGCTCCACCCCGGCGCGTTGCGCCGGGGTTCGGGCGGGGACTTTCCGCATCAGACATCCGCAGCCCAGTCGCGCAACGGCTCCGCGCCTTCTTCGCGCAGGGTTTCCATATAGGTCAGCAGGAAATCGCGCGCCGGGATGCCGCGCGCCTCAAGCGAGCGCACCCACTCACCCGCTATGTCGCCCAGACCCATCACATACTCTTCACGCAGGCCGGGCGGCGTTTCCAGCACAGTTGCGCCTTCTTCCTCAAAGAGCGCGAACACGCGCGGCTCCAACTCGTCGATGATGCGGACGTTCTCATGCGAGTATTCCATGCCCAACTCGGCCAGAACCTGCTGCACGTCTTCGGGCAAACTGTTATACACATCCGAGTTGATCCCGAAGCCGCCAAAGCAGAAGGGTCCGGTGTCCAGCCGCAGGATATAGGGGGCCTGTTCATGCAGGCGCAGCGGATAGGCCCCGGTGCCGATGATCAGCACCCCGTCGCCTACGCCCGTCTGCAACTGGCTATACATCTGCGGCAGGCCCGACGGCACTAGCGATGCGCCCAGCGGTTCGACCCAGCTTGCCAGCGTCGGCACGCCAATGATCCGCTTGCCGCGCAATTGCTCAAGGCTGTCAATCGGTTCTTTCATCAGCAACTGATAGCTGTCCGACACGCAGGTCCCGAAATAGGTGATGTTCGCGCGGTCCCATTCCGCCTGCATTGCCGGATGCTCGGCATTCAGCCGGTTCATGGTGTTGACCGCCTGCGCAACCGTCTGCGTGCTGAACGGGGTGCGGAACATGATGTTCTGCAATGGCAGGTCGTTTTCCTCCCACAACGCGCCGATCCAGCCCATGTCGGTCAGGTTCTGTGTGATCGCGCTGAGCGTTTCGCCGAAACCATAGAGCGCGCCGCCATAGGATTCGGTCCAGTTGATCCGGTAATCCGAGCCACGCTCTTCCAGCATCGCGTTCGATCTTGCGACGATGACCGTCTGCAGCGGCTGGACCCATGCCAGCGTCGTCGGGTGGCTTGACGACATGGTCAGGTTAATCATGTTCTGCGCCTTGGCGCGGCCCCCAAGCAGCGCGGGCGCGGTCAGCGACACCATCCCCGCGACCATGGTTCTTCTTGTCATCAGCATTGCGATTCCTCCCTGTTTGCCCGGGGGTCGAGCGGTCGCCGCTGAGAACTAACGGAGTGCCGCTGGTGCATCGGGTCACGACGTCCGAAGCCCTTTCCCCTGCCCCAAAGGATCATGCAATCGTTTGCGTAGTCAAGTGGCATTTTCGAGATTCATCTTTTTATTTTGTCGCCGGGCCTGACTCAGACCGGGTTGCGGCTGGCCTGCAGTTCACGCAAACGCCGTGGCGGCGTTACGCTGCCGCGACGGATCATGGTGACAGGCATCACTGTTTCCTGTGGAACTTCGGCACCATTCAGCATCTGCAACATCAATTCCGCCGCAACGCGCCCCGCTTCGGCCTGTTCAATGCGCACTGTCGTCAGGCCCGGCGCGATCCAGTCCAGATACGGCATGTCATTATAGCCCGTCAGCGACACATCGTCCGGACAACTCAGACCACGGGCGCGCAACTCGGACAGCGCCCCGAGCGCCAACCGGTCATTGGCACAGAGAATCGCCGTGAAATGATTGCCCCGGTCGAACAGTTCGGCGCAGCAGCGACTGCCCTCTTCCTCGCTGAAACCGTTTGCCTCGACATGACTGCAGGCGGGTTGGCGCAGCCCCATACCGGCTAGTGTCGTCAGCAACGCCTGCTGGCGCATCATGCCCGTTGACAGCGCCTGTGGCCCCGAAATCGCGGCGATCTGGCTGTGCCCAGCCTCGACCAGATGCGTCACCATCATCTGAATACCAGCGTTTTCATCATTGATAACACAAGGAATTCTGGAAGGATCGACCCGTCTGTTCAGGGTCAGGACCGGCAACCCCTCTGCCGCCAGTGCAGCCAGCGCAGGCGAGTCGCGCAAGACAGCCGCGTGCAGAATCCCGTCCACGCCACGTTCCAGCAGCGCCGAAAGCAGGCGCTCTTCACGCGCGACCAGATTGTCGGTGTTCACGAAAAAGGCGGCGTAGCCCGCTTCTTCCAGAACCTTTTCGATACCACGCACCATTGGCGGAAAGATCCAGTTGCTGATGTCGGGCAGCACGACGCCCACAGTCTTGCTTTGCTGGGTCCGCAAACTGGAAGCGATTCGGTTTCTGCGGTAGCCCATCGCCGTGGCGGCGCTGCGGATTTGCGCGACAACTTCATCGGACAGGGTCGTGGCGGTGACAGGGTCGAGCGCCCGCGACACGGTCGAGACATGCACACCTGCCGCGGCGGCAATATCCTTCAGAGTCACCTGTTTTCGCATAGAGAACCTCCCCGAACGCCTATCAACGTGAATCGCTACTTACGCGCCCCGGCACAGGTCGTGAAGGACAAAGCCACTGCACAGAGCGTCACAAACGTATCTTGACGACTGATTGACCGGATGCTAGCCCTTACGCAATCGTTTGCATAGCCTGACAATTCCAAACGGCCCGCAAGGGCCGCCGGCTGAAACGCACAAGGAGGCCGTATGACTGTCCCGAACCAGACCTTGCCTGACCGTCTGATCCACACCGAAGAGGACGTCACACCCTTCGTGCAGACCATGCTGGCCCGGACCCCCGACCCGCGCCTGCGCGAAGTGCTGTTGTCGGCGGCGACACATCTGCACGCGTTCATCCGCGAGATCCGCCCGACCGAGCCGGAATTCGAGCTTGCCATCCGCTGGCTGCGCGATGTTGGCCAGGCCTGCACCGACAGTCACAATGAAATGGTCCTTGCCGCCGATACCATGGGCGCGTCCACGCTGATCGACTTGATCAACAATGACGGCATGCAGGGCGAGACGATGTCGGCGCTGCTGGGTCCGTTCTACCGGGGCGATGCGCCGCAATGTGGCTATGGCGATACGATAGCGCGATCCGACACGCCGGGCGCTGATCTGGTGATCGAGGGGCGCGTGCTGGACGTAAATGGCGACCCTATTGCAGGCGCGACGCTGGATGTCTGGCAAGCCTCGCCCGCCGGGTTGTATGAAAATCAGGACCCCGATCAGGCTGATTTCAACCTGCGTGGAAAGTTCACCACGGATGATGACGGCCGCTATTGCATCCGCACGGTCAAGCCCGCAGGCTATCCCATTCCGACCTTTGGGCCAGTGGGGCAATTGGTGTTGCTGCAGGATCGCCCCGTGATGCGCCCTGCGCATGTGCATTTCATCGTGACTGCCCCGGCGCACAAGACCCTGATCACGCAGATATTTGCAGACAGCATGCAGGCCATGATCGAGGATGTTGTCTTTGGTGCCAAGGAACAGATCGCCGGTGATTTTCAGGAATGTTCAACGCCTCACCCTGTCGTCACAGGGTTGAGAACACCCTATTTTACCTGCCATTATGACTTCCTGCTGAAACCGGGCGAGCCGACCTTTCCGGAACCCCCGATAAAGGGCAAGGCAGGGGCACCCTCATGAGCGGGCGCTGCGCGGGCAAAGTCGCTGTCATCACGGGTGCCTCTGGTGGGATCGGGGCTGCGGCAGCGCAGCTTTTCGCCGAAGCCGGTGCGCGCGTGGTGGTTGGTTATCGCAGCAACAGCGCAAAAGCAC
>SKRW01000227.1 GCA_007118295.1 Paracoccaceae bacterium
ACTGCGATGGCGGCGCGGTCGAGATCGCGGTCGAGGATGACGGGCCGGGTATCCCGCCAGAGGACCGCGCCCGCGCAGTCGAGCCTTTCACAAGGCTGGATGCTGCGCGCAGCACGGGCAGCGGCGGAGTTGGGCTTGGCCTTGCAATTGTGGCCGAAGTGATGCGCGCCCATGGCGGCGCATTGCAGTTGGAGGACAGCGCCAGCATGGGCGGGCTTCGGGCCGTGCTGCATCTGCCCGACAGCAGGGACCAGCCGATCTGAGGCGATCTGACGGGCGGACCTGGCCACCCCCCTTGCGGTTCGCCCCTCTCGCCACGCAGCCCGCCCCCCCGACCTTCCGGCAAAGGCCAGATGCCCCGCGCGCGGCAGAATTCCGGGCATATGTCAGGCTGTTCCGGACAACCCGGAACCTGTCAAAGCGTCATGCTACAGACGGTACAGTTCGGTAAATTTCGCTTCGAGATAGTCCATCAAGGGCCCCTCATCAGGTTCGAATCCGCAGGCATGGGCAATCGTCGCCCGCGGCGCGCGCAATGCGCCGAAGCGTTGCACGCGGTCGCGCAGCCAAATGGTGGCGGCGGATGTATCGCCTTGCGCCAGTTGCGCATCGAGTTCCGGCTGATCCGCGCGCAGCGCCTGATAGAGGCAGCCTGCGTACACGTTCCCCAGAGCATAGGTCGGGAAATAACCGAACAGGCCAACTGACCAATGCACATCCTGCAACACACCATGCGCGGGCTGATCGACCTTGTATCCGAAATCCGCCTCGAAGCGTGTGTTCCACGCCTCTTCCAGATCATCCGCCTCTAGCTGGCCGCGCATCAGCGCGCGTTCCAGATCAAAGCGCAGCATGATATGCAGGTTGTACTGCACCTCATCCGATTCCGTTCGGATATAGCCGCGATTGACGCGGTTGACGGCGGCGTAGAACGCATCGGTATCGGCCACGCTCAGCGCGCCGAATTCCTGCACCATCGCCCCATGCAGCCAGCGCGTGAATGCACGCGAGCGGCCAAGCTGGTTCTCGTAAATCCGGCTCTGGCTTTCATGCACCCCCATCGACACGCCCCGCCCGATGGGCGTCAGCAGATGAGCCGCGTCCACACCCTGTTCATAGGCGGCATGGCCGACCTCGTGGATGGTCGAATAGAGGCAGTTGAACGGCTCTTCCACCGCCACGCGCGTGGTAATCCGCACATCATGCCCCGACCCGGACGAGAACGGATGCACGGCCAGATCGATCCGACCACGGGTAAAGTCATAGCCGAAATGCTCGGCCAGCCTGCGCGAGACGCGCATCTGCCCGACCTGCGGGAAATGCCCGGTCAACGCAGGCGGCGTATCCGCACCGAGCACGGCCTCGCGCAGGGCAACAAGGCGCGGGCGCATCCGGGCAAAGGTGGCGGCAACCGTGTCCGAGTCGGTCTCGGGCTCGTAATCGGCCATCAGCGCGTCATAGGGGTCGCCACCCTCGGCGATGGCCTGCCCTTCTTCGCGGCGCAGGGCGATCATCTGTTTCAGCCAGGGCAGAAAGGCCGCGACGTCACCGGCCAGCCGCGCCTCTTCCCATGCCGCCTGCGAGAGTGGCGTCAGGCGCGCCAGTTCAGACGCCAGCCGCGCGGGGATTTTGGTGTTGCGCGCATACGCGCGGCCCAACTCGCGCAGATTGGCCTCGGCCACGGCGTCCGGGGCCTCGGCCTGCGCCAGCAATGCGCCCAAGTGCGGATCGGTGCGGCGGGCATGCAGCACATCTTCCAGCGCGGCCATCTCTTCAGAGCGCTGCGCGTTCGACCCACGCGGCATCATGGTCTGCTGGTCCCAGCCCAGACGCCCCGCGATCTGGGACAGCGCCTCGGTCTGGCGGGCATGCGCCATCAATTCGGTATAGGCGGTCATGCATGTGCTCCTTGTTTGCGCAGCCTGTCAAAGCGGGGATATTGGGCCAGATGGCGCGCGCGAATGATCAGCACCCACAGCACGACTGCCGTCGTCTGATGCGCGATGCCCAGTTGCCAGGGTGCTGCATAGAGCACCGTCACCACACCCAGCGCGATTTGCGCGGCCATAAGGGCAAACATGGCATTGAAGGCCGCGCGCGTGGCCGAATGGCTGGATTTGCGGCCCCGCAGCCATACAATCAGCGCGAAAATCGCCAGCAGATAGCCCGCCTTGCGGTGGAGGAACTGCGTTGTTGCCGGGTTCTCGAAGAAATTGACCCAGAGCGGCTGCATCGCGAACAGCTCAGGCGGCAGGAATACACCATTCATCAGGGGCCAGTCGGTATAGCCGCGCCCCGCATCGATCCCCGCCACCAGCGCACCCAGCAGGATTTGCAGAAAGGCGAAATGCATCAAACCCGTAGACATCGAGAACAGCTTGCCCTCGCGCGCGCGGCGCGCGGCCAGAAGATCGGCCTCGGGACGGTTTAGCAGAAACGCATACCACGCGATCAACCCGAGAATGACAAAGGCCAGCCCCAGATGCACCGCCAGCCGGTAAGAGGCGACAGTCACCATCCCCTCGGTCAGGCCAGAGGCCACCATCCACCAGCCGATTGCCCCCTGCAGCCCGCCAAGCCCCCCCAGCAGCAGCAGACGGGGCGTCCAGCCCGTCGGAATGCGCTTGGTCAGCCAGAAGACCAGAAAGCCAAACCCCCAGACCAGACCGATCACACGGCCCAATTGCCGATGGCCCCATTCCCACCAGTAGATTACCTTGAACTCGTCCAGCGTCATGCCCCGATTGACGATCTGATACTGGTCGATCTGGCGGTATTTCTCGAATTCCGCAGCCCACATTTCGGCATTCAGAGGCGGGATGGACCCGGTGACCGGACGCCATTCGGTGATCGACAGCCCGCTATCGGTCAGCCGCGTCATGCCACCCACGACGATCATCACGCAGACCAGCACAAAGAGCGCCAGCAGCCAGCGCCGGATCGCGCCGCGCGCACCGGAACGGGCGCGGTCGATCACACCGGGCCGGGTGGCCCGGTCAGGCGCGCTGCCTTGCGCCACTTCCTCGAAAATCGCGCGCTTCTTTGCCATTCTGCGCTCCTGTCATGTCGCGGCGAAAGCTAGTGCCTGTGCGTGCGCGGTTCAAGCGCCAGCGGTGTCGCAATGTCGTAGTGTGGGTGGTTCTGCCCTGCAAGGGGCAGGTTCACCCACAGGACGCCGCGGGTGGGTGAATCACCCACCCTACGTATCCCCACCACCGCGCTGGCCCCGCACCAATGCACGCATCATGCCGTGCAATGTCTGCACATCCGCCCGCGTCAGGGCAAGCCGCGCCCACATGTTGCGCAGGTTCAGCCGCATCATGTCCGCCTTGGCCGGGGGAAAGAAAAACCCCGCCGACGCCAACCGTTCCTCGACATGATCGCCCAGTTTCTCGCGCTCGATATGGGTGGCGAAATCGGTTCCGGCGAGTTCCATCACCTCAGGAGACACAGCACTGTCCTGACGGGCGAATTCATAGGCCACCAGCAGCACGCATTGCGCAAGGTTCAGCGAATAGAAGGCCGGGTTGACGGGCACCGTGATGATCGCATTCGCCCGCGCCACATCCGGGTTTTCCAGCCCCGCGCGTTCGGGGCCAAACAGCACCGCCACGCGCTTGCCTTCGGCCACCATCGCGCGGGCCTCGCGCATCGCATGTTCGGGCGTCAGCACGGGTTTGGTCAGCCCGCGCCCGCGCGCCGTGGTGGCATAGACATAGTCGCAATCGCCGATTGCTTCGGGCAGGCTGTCAAACAGCCCGGCCCGTTCCAGCACCGGTGACGCCCCCGAGGCCATGGCAGTCGCGCGCGGGTTGGGCCAGCCGTCGCGCGGGGCGACCACGCGCATGCGGGCGCAGCCGAAATTCAGCATGGCGCGCGCCGCCGCGCCGATATTCTCGCCCATCTGCGGGCGCACCAGCACCATCAGCGGTGTGGGCGCATCAAACAGCGTGTCATCAAGGGGGGTCATACGCTCTCCGGGTGGCCAAGTGTCGCGCCTCTCCTAGCCCCAAGGCCGAAGCCCGGCAAGCGCGCCGTGCCATGCGTGCCGCCAAGTGACGCCAGGTACTGCCGCGTGCCGCGCGGCTTGTTTCTGTGCCGGGTGCAGGCTAAGAGGGCCAGCACCCTTTTTGCATAGGCCCGTCATGACCGCCCAGACCCCGCAGATTTACCTGATTACGCCAGCGGTGATCGATCTGGCGCAGTTTCCTGCGCAACTGGCGCGCATTTGCGATGCGTATCCTGTTGCCTGCCTGCGCATGGCTCTTGCCACGCAGGACGAAGACATGCTTCTGCGCGCAGGCGATGCCCTGCGCGAGATCGCGCATGCGCGCGATATCCCGCTGATCATTGCCGATCATGTTCTGCTGGTCGAACGGCTGGGGCTGGATTGCGTGCATCTGGCCGAAGGTGCTGCATCGCTGCGCAAGCAGCGCGCGGCACTGGGCACCGAGGCCATTATCGGGGCCTATTGCGGCACCTCGCGCCATGACGGCATCGGCGCGGGCGAAGC
>SKRW01000234.1 GCA_007118295.1 Paracoccaceae bacterium
GCTCAACACCAGATTGTGAAAGCGGCGAAGTTTGACAGGAAGTTGGGGCGAAGCGGCAGTGTTCGTTGCGATGCGGCAACAGTCACGGGGTGCAAAACCGCCAAGTGTCCACTCAAGCCCTGCGATTCGGCACATGGGGCGCAGGATTGTCGGCATTTCGCGTTCCGCGTGTCTGCCCCGGATGGCAGAGGCCACGGGGCGGTTCAGCGCCCCGCACCCGTGTCACTGTCGGCGCGGCCAAGGCACGCCAGCCCGTTCGTCCGTGCGGTGCCTGTATCGCCTGCGCTTGATCAGCCGCGCCCGATATAGGGCATCTTGGTGGCCATGAGGGTCATGAACTGGACATTGGCTTCCAGCGGCAGGCTGGCCATGTGCAGAACGGCATCGGCCACATGGGCCACATCCATCACCGGCTCTGGCCGCAGGCTGCCATCGGCCTGTGGCACGCCCTTTGACATTGCGTCGGTCATGTCCGAGGCGGCATTGCCGATATCGATCTGGCTGCAGGCGATGTCATGCTTGCGCCCGTCCAGCGACAGGGTGCGGGTCAGGCCGGTGATGGCGCTCTTGGTGGTGGTGTAGGGCACTGACCCCACGCGCGGCACCTGTGCCGAGATCGAGCCATTGTTGATGATCCGGCCCCCTTTGGGGTCTTGCGCGCGCATCATGGCAAACGCCCCGCGCGCAATCAGAAAGGCCCCGTCCAGATTGACCGAGGTCACACGCCGCCAGTCTTCCCACGAGATATCGGCAATCTCGGTTGCGGGCAGGCTGATACCGGCATTGTTGAACACCACATCCAGGCGCCCGAACCGGCTGCCAATGGCCGCATAGAGTGCGGCGACCTGATCGGGGTCCGAGACGTCGCAGGCATGGGCCAAGGCGCGGTCGGGGGCTTGCCGGGCGACCAGATCCAGCCCCGACTGGTTGCGTGCGGCGAGAATGACATGATGCCCGGCTGCCAGAAAGGCATCGGCGCACGCACGCCCGATCCCCTGACTGGCCCCGGTGATCAGCACGATTTTGGGTGAGGTCATGGCAGATATCTCCTGTTCAGGTTGGGCGTGTGACAGCTTCTCCGGCGGGAATGGGAAGCTGGTCGGCAGCAAAGACAGTGTGGAAGACATGGCCATCGAACATGTCGAACAAGGGCTGCGATGCAGCCTTGCTGGCATAGCGGATATCGGATGCGAGCGCTTCGGAAATCGCGTCGCGCGAGGGGAATTTCATCGCGATCACGAGTTCCAGATGCGTGTCGGGCCGGTCGCTTTCGACCTCGCGCAGCAGGCGCACTTCCTGAACATTGGGAAAGCGCGTCCACAGCGCGTGCAACTCGGCCTTGATATGGGCATCGAAGGCCGCTTGCTGTCCGGGCTTTACATGGCCCTGAAAAAAGGCGCAGCGCACAAACATCGGGTTATCCTTCCTGTTGGGTCATGTCCTTGTAGAGATCCTGTACGCGGGCCACTGTGGCCGGGTCAGGCTGCACGCCCTGCGCGTGATCACAAAGCTCCGCGACCTGCGATTCACTGTTCAGGCCGACAATGACGCTGGCGCAATTGTCCAGCATCAGCGGAAAGCGCGTGGCAAAGCGCGTCATGTCCTGCGCGGCCTCGGGCAGCACATTGGCAAGGCGCGCGCGATGGGCAAAGGCAGAGGCATATTTCGGTTTCGCCAGCCTGTGATTTGGGGGCAGGGCGGACTGGTCCGTGTAGCGGCTGGTCAGCACACCCTCATACAGCGGGCGGATGGCAAGAAACCCCTGACCACGTTTGGCCGCGTTCTGAATCACCGGCAGCATTTCCAGTTCTATCGGATTGTAATAGGCGATCAGCGCGCGGTTTCCGTGTATGTCCCGCGCGGCCTCGGCGCTGTCCGGGAAATAGGGAAAGCAGCCCATATGCGCGACCTTGCCCTTGTCGCGCAACCGCTCGAATGTTTCGCCCACGGCGTCGCGAATCTGTGCCAGCAGTTTCAGGCGGGGGGGCTCTTCATGCGGGCGACAGCGCCACATCCATTGCACCAGTGCGATGCGATCCGTGCACAACTCGCGCAGGGCGTCATCAACGCGCGCTTCCAGCTTGGCGGGGTCAAAGCCGTCATCATCCCAATCCGGCACCGGTGCCTTGATGACATGCAACAGGTCATGGCGCTGGGGGTGGTCTTGCAGAACCGGCGTCATCAGCCAGCGCACGCCATATTCGTAACTGGAATGAATGAAATTCACGCCCCGCTCGATGGCGGCCTGCATGGCGCGCTGGTGCGTTGTGACGGCGGGATCATCGTTTGATTGTGGCGCGCGCATCGGCCCGTAGCAGATGACCGAGACATCCAGATCCGTTCCGGCAAGGCGGCGTTTGTCCATCATGTTTCCCCCAATGCGGCGGCAAATCGCGCCAGATCGGCGACGAAGCGTTCGGGGTGCTCTGCCTGCAGCGAATGGCCGCCATCGTCGTAGGTCACGATGCGGGCATCGGGCAGCCGGGCTGTCAGGTCATCGACATCGGGCTGAATGCGGAACAGCCGGTCCTGCATGCCGGTCATCACCAGCACGGGCAGCGCCAGATCCTGCCACGGAATATCCCATCGCGCCTGCTTTACACCTTCGGCGAGTCGGCGCCGCGGGTGGTCGGTGGGCCATGGGGCGTAGCCTTCTTCGGGCAGATGCGATGCGCGCAGTTTTTCCAACTGGTCAACCCCAGACAGGACCGGGCGCAGCACATCCAGCACCAGCGGCATGCCACCGATCCCGATCAGGCGTTCCTCCAGCGTGTTGATCCATTCGACCTGCGCATTCTGCTTGCGCAGCGTGTTTATCAGCACCAGACCGTCGGCTTTTGCGCCTGCCAGCAGTGCCGAGGCACCGAACAGCCCCCCGATTGACAGACCGACCAGAACGGGGCGTTTTGGTGCGAGACGCGCCAGAACGGTTCCGGTATCGGAAATGATCTCGTCAGGTGTCAGGGTGGCGTCACGGCCAAAGCGGGTCTGCCCCTGACCGCGATAGTCAAAGCTGAGTGTGCCAAACCCCTTTGCGCGCAGCGCTGGGGCAAGGGTTTCTTCCCAGACATTGGTATTGGCCCCCATCGAGTTCAGGAACACGAATGTCACCTGATCGCCCTGCGGGGCGTGATGGACGGTGTGGATCGCGTTTTCAGTATCGAGTTCCAGAAAATGCGTGGCGTCACTGTCGGACATACTTGCAGCTCCCATGATGTTTCGGTCTTTGCAACAGGCTATGGTATCGTTATCATAAGTGCAACCTCTTCCATTCCAGCACGTTCAAGCAGCCAGGAGGCTATGATGTTCACACGCAGTGCCATCTTTCGCGGTCGTATCCATGACGGCATGCAGGACGCCTTTTTCCAGGCAGTGCGCACCCGGTTGTTGCCTGCATGGCAACAGATGCTGCATGCGCAAGAGGTCCGGATCTACATGCCGGTCGAGGCCGAGCCGCCCGGCCAGGATGTGTTTCTGGTGCAAGAGATCGACTATCCATCGCGCGCCGCGATCACCGAGGCGCTGGCCTCTGACCGCAGGCTGGTGGCGATGGAGGCCCTGGCGTCGATCCGGCACATGTATGAGGGCAGCCACCATCACATCATCTACGAAAGACTTTGATCCGTCTGCCTTGGGCCATGGGCCAATTCATCCAGCGCGCGCAATGCCAGCACCACGGACTGGATAATCAGCAAGCCGCCCCCTATCGGCATGGCCAATCGGCCCAGCGCGACCGGGAAATAGCTGGAGGGGCTGGTCTGTCCGGCCCCCAGGTCAACAAACCTGATCCCGTATTTCAGCAGGAAAAAGCCAAACCCGGCCACCACGAGATTGACCAGCAGGAAATGCACCACCCGGACGCGCCCCCCCAACCGGTCCCGCAACAAATCCACCTGAAGATGAAAGCCCATGCGGAGGCAGACAGAGGTGCCGATCATCGCGATGTAACCGGCCAGATAGACAGCCATTTCCTCGACCCAGGGCAAGGGGTAATTCACGACATAGCGAATGGCGACCTGTAGCAGCAGCATAGCAAGCACGCCCAGCAGCGCAGCCCCCATCGCAAAGCGGGCAAGCAAGTCAATTACGCCTGCGCCCCGGTCAAGGATGTCAATTGCGCGGCGCAGGGCAGGGGTGTGTTCAGTCATCGCCCTACTCCTCCCAGTTCAAAGAATGCTGGCAGCGTTTCGGATATGGCAGGTACCATCAGAATGATAACGGCCAGAATCACTTCGAGGATGATCATCGGCCACATGTATTTCATGATGGCGGGCATTGAACAGCGCCCGATCAGACAGGCCGTCAGCAATGCCCCCCCGACAGGCGGGGTCAGGTGTCCGACACCCAGAATGATGATGATGATCAGGGCAGTGTGTACGGGCGAAAAGCCAAGCTGGTAGAAGATCGGGATGATGATCGGACCGAACAACAGGATATTTGCTGTCCGCCCGACGAACATCCCTGCAATCAACAGCACCAGCAGGATAAGCGAGACAATCACGAA
>SKRW01000178.1 GCA_007118295.1 Paracoccaceae bacterium
CATGCACTCACCATGTGTTCACCGGGATCAAATCATGGGCACCCGCGGCGATGCGTTTCACAGGCTTTTTCAGGTGCTTTTTGCGGCCCTGTTGCTGGCGTCCATGACCCCTGCCGCAGCGAATTCGGTGTTGCGGCTGGGCTATAGCGACACGCCCTGTAACTGCGAGATTTCGCACTCCGGCCAGTGCGACATGAGGTCCCGCCAGATCGAGAAGACATTGGCGCGCAACATCCGGCAATTGATCGGGATAGGGGGCAAGGACTGACAGATTACCGCAAGTCCACAGATCAGCCCCTGCACCGGCATCACAGCAGAGGGCTGCCTGCCACCGGTTATGCGAGGGCAGACAGCATTCATCATTCCCCGATGCACTGGCCGCCGATGTGGCATCGGGGGCAGGCCCAACCCCTGGCATGACAGCCCCCAGCGCGGGAACCCGGGGGGCAGAGGGCCTGCGTTGGTGCAGCGCGCCCCGAGCATTGGCGCGCCAGACCGGTTTGGCATGCCGAAACCGCCTGATTCCCCTGCCGCGGCACCACCTTGTCCGGAGCATGGCGCGCCGCGGGCTTGACAGCGCGTCGTCCTGACCCGACATCAACTGCGGCGCGCAGCACTGGCAATTCCGGGCAGGTGCGTTATGACCTCGGATGTGTTCGAAAGCGTCTGAACGACAGGGGGACAGCGACCATGCGCGCAACGCAGGTGATCGCGACTTTTTTCGGTGCTGGTCTGTTGCGGCCAGCCCCCGGAACATGGGGCAGCCTGGCCGCATTGCCAGCGGCATGGGGCCTGCACCAGCTTGGGGGGTTCTGGCTGCTGGCGGCTGCGACTGTGATCGTGTTCGCACTGGGGTGGTGGGCCACGCATGTCGAAACCGCTGGCCGGTCGGACCCCGACCCTTCCGAGATCGTGATCGACGAGGTGGCGGGCATGTGGCTGGCGCTCTGGCCAGTGTCACTTGGGGCGATGATGCAGGATGTGCCCGTCACGGCACTCTGGCCGGGCTGGATCGTGGCGTTTCTGGCCTTTCGCGCATTCGATATCTGGAAGCCCGGCCCGGTCGGGCTGGCCGACCGGATGCACTCTCCGCTCGGGGTGATGCTGGATGATATCATCGCAGGCGCGCTGGCCGCAATGGTGGTGGCTGTCGCGGCGGTCGTTGCGCATGGGATGATGGGCCTATGACACCCGAAGAAGTGCTGGACGCCGCGCGCCGCGCGGGCCTGCAGATCGTGACTGCCGAAAGTTGCACGGGCGGGATGATCATCGCGCGGTTGACGGATGTGCCCGGATCGTCGGATGTGGTGGACCGCGGTTTTGTCACTTACTCCAATGCGGCCAAACAGGCCATGCTGGGCGTGCGCGCGGAAACGCTGGAACGATTCGGCGCTGTTTCGGAACAGGTCGCGCGTGAAATGGCCGAAGGCGCGCAGGCGCAATCCGGCGCGGGACTGGCCATTGCCGTGACCGGAATCGCCGGACCGGGCGCGTCTGAATTCAAGCCCGAGGGGCGGGTCTGTTTCGGGTTGGCGCATGGCAGCACCACGGCCACCGAAACTGTCGAGTTCGGCGCAATCGGACGCGCGCAGGTGCGCGCGGCGACCGTGCAGCATGCGCTGTCACTGATCGGGCGCGCGCTTGGCTAGGCAGGCGGTCAATCGCCCCCCAACAACCCGCGCAACCGATTGCCGATTTCCTGCTCGACGCCGCGGCGCAAGGTGTCCTGCAGGCGTTCGCCCTCTT
Source organism: Paracoccaceae bacterium (assembly GCA_007118295.1). Lineage (GTDB taxonomy): Bacteria > Pseudomonadota > Alphaproteobacteria > Rhodobacterales > Rhodobacteraceae > Roseinatronobacter. The sequence continues at coordinate 1,747 of SKRW01000178.1, forward strand.
CGCGCTCGACGCCCAGTTCGCGCTGCAAACGGTCTTCGGCCTGCGCGCGTGCGCGGTCTTCAAGCCTGCGCGCTTCTTCGCGAGCCAGTTCGTCCAGCCGTTCCTGCTCGGCGCGCAGGCGCTCCTGCGCCAATGCCTCAAGGTCGAGGCGAAAACGCGGCGCATCCCACGGCCCGGTGATCATCAGGGGCACGCGCAGCAATTCGGTTTCCGCATCGCGCAAAGCGACAGGCACGATGCGGTAGTCCAGATTGCGCTCGCCCAACCCGACCGCGCCGCGGCCCGTGACCGAAACGCGGCTGGCGTCAAGGCGCAGGTCATCATTGCGCAAAACCCCGTCCGATATCGCAAATGTGCCAGTAATCGACTGATACACTGTGCGATTACCCTCTCCCATGTAGGACATGTCCAGGTTTCGCAGCATTCCGGCCAGATCGAAACCGATTATTTCACCCTGTGAAAACGTAATTCGCCCATCACCGCGCAACGCGTTCATGATCGCGTCCATCGAGTTGCCCACCCCCAGAAACTGCACTTCGGCATTGGCAATGCCCTGCAGGCGACGGTAATCGGCCAGATCCGTCAGCAAGGGCAGCAGGTCGACATCGCGCATCCGCAGATCGCCTCCGACGGACAGGCCCGAGCGGTTGTTCATGACGAACTCGCCCGTCACCGCCCCGCCGAACAGCGCCACCTCGCGCAGTGTGGTGACGGCGCGGGCGCGGTCGATCACGATGGCCAGATCAGTGCGCCCCACAGTCGTCAGATCGGTGCGCACCCCGTTCAGGCGCAGGCTGATATCTGCATCCAGAAGCGCCAGCGCGCTGGCATCAATCGGGTCGCGCGACCAGCCGGACACCCCTGCCCCACCGCCACTGCCCGCACCGGCCTCAGAGCGCAGGTCCAGCACATCCCCCGTGAACTGCCCGGTCAGGCGCGGACGGTCGCCGCGCGGATCCAGATCGGCAGCCCCTGTCAGCCGGATGCCCCCTGCGCGAAACTGGCTGTCACGTGCAAAGATGCGGCCATCTTCGGTGCGCGTGACCTGCCCGCTCAGCGCAAGCGGCAACCATGCGGACGCGACATCTCCGCCCGACTGGCCCAGCATCTGCATCAGGGCACGCGGTTGCGGGATATTGGCCTGCACCTGCCCCTCGGCGACCATGCCTTCCAGCCCTGCGCGCCCGGCAAAGGTGATCCCGGTGCCTGCGGCTGTCAGATCGAGCATGACCGTCGTCACGCCCCCTGCCAGCGTCCGTGCGGCATTGTCGGTGTTCAGTGACAGCGCGACAGCCTGCCCGTTCATCTGCCCCGAAATGCTGAGGTCAGCCTCGCCCGCGAAATCGGGCATCCGAAGCGTCGCATCCAGCCCCTCGATACGCAGATCGGTGCCGGCGAGGGCATCCTCGAATCGCAGGCTGCCGCCGCGTATCTGCGCCTCGGTCAAGGCGACGCGGCGCTCTCTTGGTGTCGGAGCGTCGCTGGCAGGTGCACCGCTGGCACCGGCCATATCCCAGTTCACACGTCCTTCGGCATCGCGACGCAGATGAAGGGTCGGAGATTGCAGGACCACGCGCTCGATCTGGAGATCGCCCCGGATCAATGCCGCCAGATCCAGCCCGATATCCATTTCTTCGGCTGTCAGCAGAGGGTCGGCCCCGGCCCATTCGGGATTGCCGATTCTGACCCCCTGAGCGCTGGCCCCGATGACCGGATAGAAGCTGGGGCGCACAGCCCCCCCAAAACTCAGGGTGCGCCCGGTCGCAGTCTGGAATTGCTGGGCCACGATGTTGGCGATCCGTTCCGTAGGCATCAGGAAAAACACGGCCCCGATCAACACGACCAGCCCCAGGACAGTGGCGGCAAGGGCCTTGATCAGGCGCATGTTTTTCCCTCCGAACCAACTACAGGTCTGAGTCTAGCGCCGCCTGCCGCGCCTGTCTTTGGCAAAATCCAGACTGGCAGGTTTCCGCGCAATGTTGTGATCCAGCGCGGCAGGCTTGCGCCGGGCTTGCCCTTGTGAAAAAGAGAATGCGCAATCAGGAGGCCCCCAAATGTCGAAAATCGTCACCCGTTTCGCCCCTTCGCCCACGGGTTTCCTGCATATCGGTAACCTGCGCACCGCCTTGTTCAACTACCTGATTGCGCGCAAAACGGGCGGAGAGTTCGTGCTGCGTCTGGATGACACCGACGCCGAACGCTCGACGCAGGAGTATATCGACGCGATTCAGGTGGATCTGGAATGGCTGGGGCTGGGCTGGGACCGGATCGAGCAGCAGTCAAAGCGGCTCGACCGCTATGCCGAGGCCGCTGACCGGTTGCGCGCGGACGGGCGGTTCTATGAGTGTTTCGAGAGCCCGACCGAACTGGACCTCAAGCGCAAGAAGCAACTGAACATGGGCCGCCCGCCTGTCTATGACCGCGCGGCACTGGATCTGGATGATGCGGCGAGAACCCGGCTGAGTGCAGAGCGCGATGGCTATTGGCGGTTCCTGCTGGACCAGACGCGGATCGAGTGGGAGGATGGCATTCTGGGGCCGCTGTCGATTGATGCGGCGAGTGTCTCGGACCCGGTCCTGATCCGGGCGGACGGTCAGGTGCTGTATACGCTGGCATCGGTTGTGGATGATATCGACATGGGGATCACCCATATCGTGCGCGGGTCGGACCATGTGACGAACACGGCCACCCAGATCCAGATCATTCAGGCGCTGGGGGGCACACCGCCCGAATTTGCCCATCACTCGCTGCTGACCGGCCCGCAGGGCGAGGCCTTGTCCAAGCGACTGGGCGTGCTGTCCTTGCGGGACCTGCGTGCACAAGGCGTGACGCCTGCCGCGCTGTTGTCGCTGATGGCGCGGCTTGGATCCAGCCAGCCGGTCGAGTTGCGCATGACACTGGACGAGGTTGCCGACGGGTTCGACCTTGGCCAGTTCGGGGCCGCGCCGACGAAATTCGATCCCGAGGATCTGTGGCCGCTGACCCGCGCCGATTTGCAGGCGCGCCCCTATCAGGCAGTGGCGGATGAGATTGCGGCCCTTGGGGTGCCGGATGATCTGGCCCCGCAATTCTGGGACGTGGCGCGCGAGAATATCACGCGGCTGGATGATCTGGCGGGCTGGTGGGCACTGTGCCGCGATGGTGCCACGCCCGAAATCGCGCCCGAGGATGCCGATTTCGTGGCCGAGGCGCTGCGCCTGTTGCCGCCCCCGCCCTATGGGGCGACTGCGTGGAAAGACTGGACCGATGCCGTCAAGGCCGCCACCGGGCGCAAGGGCAAGGGGTTGTTCATGCCATTGCGCAAGGCCCTGACCGGGCAGGCGCACGGGCCGGATATGGGCGCGCTGATGCCGCTGTTGCAAAAAGTGCCTGCGCGGGACTGAACTGCACCGCCCGCCCGTCCGCGCGGATTAAAGCCCCAGACGCGCAGGCAGCGCAGACGTGGCAAGCATCTCTTCGACCTCAGCAGCCCAGTTGCCGCGCAGGCGCGACAGCGGGCTTTCGTGATCTGTCCAGCCATTCGCAAGGGCGCGCAACAGGTCAGGGTCGGCGGCGATATGCTCGATCAGGCACCAGCGATTCCATTCATAGGCAATGGACCAGCCCGGCTCATCCAGCCGGGTTTCCGGCAGCCGGTAGTGAAAGGTCGGGCGCCCGCCCTTGAGATGACTTTCGGGGACTTGCGACAGTTCCGCAGGGCAGAGATGTTGCAGCGCGGGCAGCAGGTCCAGTCCGTGATGGCGCGAGGGAGCATGTGCGACGCAGGCGCGCACCAGATCGCGGACGCCCCACCCCTCGGCCCCGGCAAGGGCGGCAACAAGCGCGCGCGGCCACGGGTCCACGAATGGCAGCACGCGGCGCGCGGGGTCCAGCGGTTCGGCACCGCGCAGCCAGTCTTCACACAGCGCATAGGCGCGCGCAGTCGCGACCAGCGCCGCACCGTCATCATCGGGCAGTTCGGGGTTGAAATGGACCCCGAAACCGTATGCCAGCTTTGCGCGCGTTCCCATCGCGCCCGCTGCGTGCAAAACCTGCGCCATGCGTTCAACCTGTGGCAGATCGGCCTGTGACAGCGGGTCGGTGATCACTTCGACCGGGACCAGATCGCGCAACACCTGCGCGGCCAGGTCCTCGGCCCATTGCGCTTTCAGCGCGATGTCCAGTTCGACCCGGACCTTGCCCAGCCGCCCGCCCGTGACATGCACTTCGCGCGGGTTCTGTTCGGCAAGTTCGCCGCCCCAATGCCCGGCGATGAGCACTGCCGTTTCGTGGACGCTCAGCCCGGCAAATTCGATTTCGACCCCGACACGGCGCGCGGCGCTGGCCGCGCGGCCATGGTCCGGCAGGGCAAGAAAACGGTTGCGGGGCAGGCGCGCGTGCAGATCGGGCATGCGCCCCTCCTTGGTCAGTCTTGCAGGGCCTCGACCCCTGTTTCACCGATCAGACGATAGACCCATGCCAATGTGCCATCTTCAAGCGGCAGCAGGTCGCGGCGGTATCTTCGCCCGGCGCGCTCATATCGGTCAAGCCTTTGCAATTCTTCGGGCGTGACCTGGAACCGCACCCCTTGCAGCAGCATGTCGGGCGTATCGCGTAGATCGCGTTGAAACCGCGAATAGCCCGGCAGGGCGGCAGGTTCGGCGGGCACCCAGCGCCCCACGACGACAAGGCGCACCACCGGGTTCGTGAGCGTCGCCAAGCCAAAGACATGGCTTTCGCCCTCGGGCAAGGGCGGAGCACTGGCATCAAGGCGCGGCAGATAGACCGGCGCGCGGGTCACGGACAGCCACAGGGCCACCAGAACAGCGGCCAGGATCAGGAACAGCGTCAGGATTGGTCTTTGCAGTATCCATGTCATCACAACCAACCTAGCGCGCAGCCTGTCAACTCAAGCGCGGGGGCAGGCCCGGTGCGCGGCGCTGGCGCAGGACCTCCCAGATATACAGCGCCATGGCCCCCCAGATCATGGGAAAGGCGATCCGGCGCGCGCCCTCGAACGGTTCTGCGAAGAAGAAAACCGAGATCAGGAAAATCAGCGTCGGAATCAGGTAGCTGGAAATGGCAATCGTCGAGAGCCGCAACCCCTTTGCCCCGTTGGCATAGAGCATCAGCGGCACGGCCGTGATCACCCCGCACCCCAACAGCAGCGCCCAGTCCAGCGCCCCGGCCTGCGCGCCGTATAGCGTGCCACTGGCATAGCCCCAGCCAAGAAAGGCCAGCGCAAACGGGGTCAGGATCAGCGCTTCCAGCGTGAAGCCCTGATTGGGCCCGATGGGCAGCGCGCGCTTGAAATAGGCGTAGAACCCCCAACTGAAGGTCAGCCCCAGCGCGCCCAGCGGCAAGCGCCCCCCCTCCCAGGTCAGCACCAGCACTGCAGCGGCGGCCAGTGCCACAGCCCCCCATTGCCGCGGCGACAGGCGTTCGCCCAGCAACGTGGCCCCCAGAAACACGCTGAAGACCGGCATGATGTAATAGCCAAGGGCGGCCTCCATCGCCTGCCCCGACTGGATCAGCCAGACATAGATGCCCCAGTTGATCGAGATCAGCGCAGCGGTCACAAAGCCCATCGCCAGCATGCGCGGCGTGCGCAAGGCCGTGCGCAGATCCGATGTGCGGCCCAGCCAGATCAGCACGCCCAGCGCCACGGGCACGGCCCAGACGATGCGATGCGCGATCACCTCGACCGTGGGCACATGCGAGAGCGCCTTGAAGTAGAAGGGCAGCAGCCCCCAGAGAAAGAACGCGCCCCCGGCAAAGGCAAAACCGCGCGGTGTATCATCCGTCATTGGGCAGCCCTGCGCGCACAGCGGCCATGAACGCCTCGCCGCGTTTCTCGAAATCGGGATACTGGTCGAAGCTGGCCGCCGCCGGGGCCAGCAGGACTACATCGCCCGGTTCGGCCTCGGCCATGGCGGCGGCCACCGCACGTTCCATCGTTTCGCAGACCTCAAGCGGGGTGGTCCCCAGTTGCAACGCAAACTCGCGCGCGCTGTGGCCAATCAGATAGGCTTTGGCCACATGGCCCAGATGCGGCACCAGCGACGCGATGCCGCCCTCCTTGCCCAAGCCCCCGGCGATCCAGCGGATACGCTCGAAGGCCTGCAGGGCCTGCGCGGCGGATTCGGCGTTTGTGGCCTTGGAATCATTGACATAACGCACGCCACCTGCTTCGGCCACCAACTGGCTGCGATGGGGCAGGCCCGTGAAACTGGCCAGCGCGTCCTCGATCATGCGCGGGGCAAGGCCAAGGCTGCGCGCAACAGCATAGGCCGCGCAGGCATTCTGGTGATTATGCGCACCGGGCAGGCCCGCCATCGCCCGCAAGTCGATGGACGCCACCTGCTTGCCGCGCCGGTATTCCGACAAAAACCCCTTGCGCGCAAAGACATTCCAGCCCGGCCCCAGCAGCTTTTGCCCTGAAGAGATGCGGATCACGCGCGCATCTTCGGGAGCCAGCGCCAGTTGACCGGCCAGAAACTGCCCTTCAATCTCGTCCACGCCGACAACGGCACGGTCTGGCCCCCCTTCGGCAAACAGCCGCCGCTTGGCCGCGAAATAGCCGCCCATGCCATTGTGGCGGTCGAGATGGTCGGGCGAGAGATTGGTGAACACCGCGATGTCGGGGGTCAGCGCGCGGGCAAGTTCCAACTGGTAGCTGGACAGCTCCAGCACCACGACCTCGCCATCGCAGGGCGGGTCGATCGACAGGACACCGGTGCCGATATTCCCTGCCATCTGTGACGCGCGGCCACATTCATGCAGAATGTGATGGATCAGCGCCGTTGTGGTGGATTTCCCGTTCGATCCGGTGACGGTCACGACCTTGGGGGGCTGTTCGAATTCCATGCTCTGCGCGGTCGCAAAGCTGCGAAAGAACAGGCCGATATCATTGTCCACCGGCACGCCCGCCATCAGCGCAGACGCGATGACCTGATTGGGCATGGGGTAAAGATGCGGGATGCCGGGGCTGACGATCAGCGCCGCCACGCCCGACCAGTCCACCCGCGCAAGATCGGTCAGCGTCAGTCCGGCCTCTTCGGCGGCGACGCGCGCCTCATGACTTTCGTCCCATGCCAGCACCTGTGCGCCACCGGCGGCAAGTGCCGCGCAACTTGCCCGCCCCGAGCGCCCAAGCCCCAGCACGGCCACCTGCTTGCCTTCATAGCCCTGCACTGCGATCATTGCGCTGTTCCCATGCCTGTTACCCCGGCCCCATGCCTGCTGTCCCGGCGTTGTGCGTCAGGAAAGGGTCGCGTGCAAGGGACAGGAGAAAGGATGGTGCCGGCTGAGGGACTCGAACCCCCGACCTTCGGTTTACAAAACCACTGCTCTACCAACTGAGCTAAGCCGGCGCTTGGGCGTTACATAAAAGCAAACGCGCGCTGGCTCAATACAGGATTGCATTGCTGCGGCAGACAGTGCCAAATTTCTCTCGACGCGCAACAATCGCCCCAGTCTTGACGGAATTGCGTCCAGAGCATGTCATAATGGACGCCGATACTGGGTTAAAACAAGGTAGGGCACGAGCATCATGGAAATCGCACTGCATATGGGAGCGCATCTGACAGACGAGTCGCAACTGCGCGGCTGCCTGCGCGCCAATCAGGAAAGCCTCGCGGCGCGCGGCGTGCTGGTGCCGCGCGCGCGCAGCTTTCTCAACGCCATTACCGAGACTGCGAATCACGTTGCCGCCGATCAGCCGGTGTCGGATTTCGACGCCCGCCTGATGGGCTCGGTCGAGGCCGATGACGCCACGGAACGGCTGGTGATGTCTGCGCCCGGCATTCTGGCGCGGGTCAGTGAGATCATGGACGGGCGCGCATTGTATCCGGCGGCAACAGCGCGGATTGCCGCCCTGCGCAAGATGCTGGGCCAACATGAGGTCGCGTTGTTCTTCTGCATCCGGAATCCGGCAACCTATGTTCCCGCCTTTCTGCACCGGGCCAAGAAGGGCGCGCGCGACACTGTCATGGAACAGTTGCGCAGCGAGGAATTGCGCTGGTCCCCCCTGATCGCCGACATGCGGCTGCATTGGCCCGAGGCGTCGGTCACGGTCTGGTGCGACGAGGACACGCCTTTTCTGTGGCATCAGCTATTGCGTCAGGTCGCCGGGTGCGAACCGGAAGGCGGGTTTCAGAACAGTTATGACTGGTTCGACACGGTGATGGTCGAAGGGGGCGCGGCCCGGCTGGAAGCCTACCTGACCGCGCAGCCCCCTGTGGACGAAGCGCACCGCCAGAAAGTGATCGCGGCATTCCTCGACAAGTTCTGCGATGATGAAAAGCTGGATGTGGATATCGCAATCACGGGTTGGGATGATGCCCGCGTCGATGTGCTGACCCAGCTTTATGACGATGACGTGGACCTGATTGGCAGCATGGAAGGTGTGCGGCTGTTGCAGCCGTGACGCTGCTGCCGCACGGGCTGCGCGTCACTCCATGCCCAGCGCGGCCTTGTAGAGTTCCATCACGGCCTCTTCCTCGGCGATCTCGTCGGGCTTGCGCTTGCGCATCGCGATGATCTTGCGCAGCACCTTGGTGTCATAGCCGCGCCCCTTGGCTTCGGCCATCACTTCCTTCTGCTGGTCGGCGATGTCCTTCTTCTCGGCTTCGAGATGCTCGAACCGTTCGATGAACTGACGCAATTCATCGGCTGTGACATTATAGGCGTCGTTGGTGATATCGCTCATGGTCTGCCCCCTGCGTGGTGTTCTGCCCTTGGGCGCGGTCATGCCCAATCCTGCGCGCGCTTGCAAGTCCCGGACGCGCTGCACTTGACATTCGCGCCCGCCCGGTCTTATTTGCGAATAATTCTCATTTGCAACAGGAGCACTTCATGCGCAAGACCCTCTCGCTCGTAACCGCACTCTGCATTGCGGCCCCGCTGCATGCCTCGGAACCTGTGCGCGTCGTCACGACCATCGGCATGCTGGCGGATATGGCTGGCACCATTGGCGGCGATTGTGCGCAGGTCGAGGCGCTGATGGGGCCGGGCAGCGACCCGCATCTCTACACCCCGCGCGCATCAGATGTGGCGCGGCTGGATGGGGCCGAAGTGATTATCTATCTTGCACCGGAACTGGAGGCGCAGATGACCCGCGCGCTGGACGCCATGCAGGCGCGCAAGCCGGTGCTGGGCGTTCTGCGCGCAACCTATGCGCCCGATGTGCTGCTGCAAGAAGAGGGCGGCCCCGACCCGCATGTCTGGATGGATGCGGCGCTCTGGGCGCGGGCGATCCCGCAGGTGACCGCCCTGCTGGCCGATGCCCGCCCCGATTGTGCCGCCGACATGTCAGCCCGCGCGGAAGCCTATGCGGCAGAACTGGCCGCACTGGATGACTGGGTGCGCGCGGCGGTTGCCACCATTCCAGACACTGCACGCATGCTGGTCACCGCCCATGACGCGTTCAACTATTTCGCGCGCGCCTATGACATAGAGGCGTCCGAGGCCGTGGCAGGCATCAGCACCGAGGCCGAAGCCTCTATCGCAGATATCCGCGACGTGGCCGCCTTTGTGATCGAGAACGCGATTCCGGCAGTCTTTGTCGAAACCACCATCAACCCCCGCACCATCGAGGCGCTGGTCGCCGAAGTGCGCAGCCTAGGCGGCACGGTCGAGATTGGCGGCGCCTTGTATTCCGACGCGATGGGCGAGGCAGGCAGCGTGGCCGAGGATTATATCGGCATGATCTGGTCGAATACGGCCACAATCACCGTAGCCCTTGGCGGCGAGTTGCCCCCCCTGCCCGAAGCGCTTGCAGATTGGGCAGCATTGCGCAACATCACGCCATGACCGAGTTGCACGAGCCACAATTCGCCCTCCATGTCGAGGACCTGACCGTGACCTATGGCGCGGCCCCCGCGCTATGGGACATTGACCTTGACGTGCCGCCTGGTGTGATGGCGGCGATCGTGGGGCCGAATGGCTCGGGCAAGTCCACTTTGCTGAAAACGGTTCTGGGGCTGGTGCCGCCTGTTGCGGGCCATATCCGCCTGTTCGGCCAGCCCCTTGCCGCGATGCGCAAGCGCGTCGGCTATGTGCCGCAACGCTCGAGCGTGGATTGGGATTTCCCGACCGATGTGCGCGATGTGGTCATGATGGGGCTTTACGGCCAGATCGGTTGGTTTCGCCGCCCCGGCCCCGCCCACCGCACCCGCGCGATGGAAGCGCTGACCGCAGTCGGCATGCAGGACTATGCCGACCGCCAGATCAGCCAGTTGTCGGGCGGGCAGCAACAGCGCGTGTTCATCGCGCGCGCGCTGGTGCAGGACGCGGATGTGTATTTTCTGGACGAACCCATGGCCGGTGTGGACCGCCCGACCGAGGATATCATCATCGCGCTGCTGCAATCCCTGCGCGACCAGGGCAAGACCGTGATCGTGGTCCACCATGACCTGACCACGGTCGAGCGGTATTTCGACTGGTTGGTGATGCTGAACACCCGCATCATCGCCCAAGGACCGGTGACCGACGTCTACACCCCTGAAAACCTGCGCGCGACCTATGGCCACCGCGTCGCGCTGGTCAAGGTGTGAGCATGTTGGACCTTCTGGCCAGCTATACGGTGCAGACTGTCCTGATGGGCGCCGTGTTGCTGGGTCTAATCAGCGGCGCGCTGGGGGCCTTTGCCGTGCTGCGTGGGCAAAGCCTGCTGGGCGACACGGTCAGCCATGCGGCCCTGCCCGGCATCGCGCTGGGGTTTCTGGTCGCGGGTGGGCGCGATCTGGGGGCCGTGCTGATTGGGGCAACGCTGTCGGGGGGGCTGGCGGCGCTCTCGGTGATGCTGATCACGATGCGGACCCGGCTGAAACCCGATGCAGCACTTGGCGTGGTGCTGAGTGTGTTCTTCGCGCTGGGTGTGGTGCTGCTCAGCCATGTGCAGGGGCGCAGCGGTGCTGCGGGCGCGGGCCTTTCGACCTTCCTTTTCGGGCAAGCGGCCGCGACCTTGCGCAGCGACCTGTGGATGATGGGCGGGCTTGCCGGTTTTGCGCTGGGCCTGATCGCGCTGATCTGGAAAGAGGCCAAGCTGGTCAGCTTTGACCCGGATTATGCGCGTGCGCTGGGCCTGCCCGTCGCGCGGGTGCAGGCTGTGCTGACGGTCATGGTGGCGCTGGCCATCGTGGCCGGGTTGCAGATGGTGGGCGTGATCCTGATGGTGGCGCTGCTGATCGCGCCTGCGGCGGCGGCGCGCCAATGGGCGCGTTCGCTGGCGGGTATGGTCGGGCTGTCGATGGGCTTTGCCGTGGCCGCAGGCGTGATCGGGGCGCTGATCAGCGCCAGCGCGCGCGGGCTTGCCACCGGCCCGGTCATCGTGCTGGTTGCGACCGCCTTTGTGCTGATCTCGCTGGCCTTTGCGCCCGAACGCGGCTTGCTGGCGCGCGCACTGGCCCGCCGCGCCCGCACCCGCAGCCTGCGCGCCGATCAGGTGCTGGGCACGATCCATGCACTGGCCCGCAGCCATGACGACCCCGCCTACAAGGCAGAGCTTGGCATGCTGCGCACCCGCCACCGCGCCGCTGCCCGCCCGGCCCTGCAGCGCCTGACGGCGCGCGGTCTGGTGCGCGAGGTCGCCCACCCGCCTGAAACCACCCCGCACTGGCAGATGACCCCCGAAGGCCGCGCCCGCGCCGCCATGCTGGAACAGGGGACGGCGCGCGATGATTGACGCCTTTTTCGCCTCGATCCCCGCCATGATCCTGACCACCGGGCTGCTGGTCGGCCTGTCGGGCGCACTGCTTGGCACGTTCCTCGTGCTGCGCGGGGCGGCGATGCTGACCGACGCCATCAGCCATGCCATCGTGCTGGGGATCATCACGGTCTGGCTGCTGACCGGGCATCTGAGCGGGCCTGTGCAACTGATTGGCGCGGCGGTCACCGGCGTGGTCACAGTTGCGCTGACCCATCTGCTGCAACGCACTCAGCTGGTGCGGATGGATACGGCGATCGGTCTGGTCTTTCCGGCCATGTTCGCGCTGGGGGTGCTGCTGATCAACCTGAACGCGCGCAATGTGCATCTGGATGTCGATTCTGTGCTGCTGGGCGAAATCGCCTTTGTCTGGATCGACACGGTTCCGGTGCTGGGCCACCCCGTGCCCGTGGCCACGCTGGCGCTGGCCGTGGTCTTTGCGGCCAATCTGGGTTTTGTGGCCCTGTTCTGGAAGGAGTTGAAACTCGCGGTCTTTGACCCCGCGCTGGCCACGGCACTGGGCTTTGCACCGGGGCTTGTGTTCTATGCGCTGTTGTCACTGACCAGCATCACGGCCGTCGCGTCATTCGAGGCCGTGGGAGCCATCCTGTTCATCGCCTTTGTAATCGTGCCGCCCGCAACGGCATTTCTGCTCACCCGCCATCTGACCACGATGCTGGGTCTTGCTATGGCAATCGCGGGTTTTGCCTGCATCACGGGCTATGTGCTGGCCATGCTCTGGGACGTCAATATCGGCGCGATGATGGCGGTCATGACCGGCGCGGCCTTTGTGACCGCGCTGACCTTCAGCCCACGCGACGGGCTGATCGCCCGTGGCCGCGCCCGCGCCGCCGAAGCGCAGGGCATCGATAGCCTGACCCTTGTGATCCACCTTGCCACGCATGAGGACACCCCCAAAGCCGCGCAGGAAAACACCCGCACCGCGCTGACCCGCCACCTTGGCTGGGACGAGGCACGCGCCCGCGCCGCCCTGCGCCGCGCGCTGGATGCCGGGCTGGTCGCGCGCGCCACACCCCGGCAAGACGATGCGCCCCAGCTTCTGCTGACGCCCGAGGGTCGCGCGCGCGCCGCCACCCTGATGGCCCCGCGCGTTCGCGCTGCAGTTGCAAAATAGTTTTCATTTGAAAATAGCGACGCGTCTGCTAAGGTCATGAGAATCTGGCAGGACAGGGGACCCCATGCCCACACCCAGGAACAAAGCGCTGCGCAAGTTCGAGAAATCGCTGCCAATAGCGCTGCTCCGCACCCGCGAGGCGACGACGCGCCTCTTCAAGCCCTTCATCGACAGCCATGACCTGACCATGCCGCAATGGCGCGTGCTGCGCGCGCTCGCCGAGGCCGAGGCACTGGACGCCAAGACACTGGCCGAGCGGTGCGTCATCCTGCCCCCGTCGCTGACCCGTATCTTTCGCGGTCTGACGCAGCGGGGGCTGATCGAGCAGGTCCAGTGCACCGATGCGCGGCGCCACATGGTGCGCCTCACGCCCGAAGGAATGGCGCTGTTCGAGGATGTGGTGCAGGAATCCGAACCCAGCTACCGCCAACTCGCCGCCGCGTTCGGGGCCGAACGGCTGGACACATTGCTCGATCTGCTGAATGAATTGCGCGATACGGTCCAGACCATGCAGGACCCCGCAGAGGAACCGGACGTCCCGCTGCGCAAGGTCGCCGGCCTGCGCTAGGTTCAGGACTCATTGAAATTCATAGCCAGAACAGCACTGTTGCGGCGAGCGCGACTGCGGACAAG
>SKRW01000055.1 GCA_007118295.1 Paracoccaceae bacterium
CTGAGCGAGAGTGGCTTGGCCAGTTTGCCTTGTCCGGCGCCACCGGTCGCATTGTCGGCAAATGCGCCGCCGGACCGATCCGTTCGCCACGACGCGACGAGCAGCATTGCCAAGCGGAGATATCGCGGGCACATTCACCTTGTCACACGAGGGTCGGACAGCTTCGGCATATGGAAAGATATATCGACGGGATCATCTGGGAAGCCGATGCCGACACGCTGCGCTTCAGCCGTGTCGAAGGAAATGTGGCAAAGATCCTTGGCTATAGCGCGGATGAATGGATTAAAGAGCCGGGTTTCTGGCAATCGAAGCTGCACAAGGATGATGCCCGGTGGGTCGTCGAAGCCTGTCTGGATGCCAGCCGTGAGCGCGTACCGCATCGGTTGACCTACCGGATGCTTGCTGCCGATGGCAGCGCAGTCTGGTTGCAGGACAACGTGACGGTGCAGACGCATGGCGCGCGCGCGACGCTTTCAGGTGTCATGATCGATGTCACCGATCTGGTCGAGCAGCGTCAGGAACTGGCCGAGCTGAATGTGCAGAATGCGCGTTATCGCGCGCTTTATGACCTCGTTCCGGTCGCGATCTGGGAAGAGGACTGGAGCGGCGTCATGGACGTCATGCGGCGCCTCAAGGCGGAGGGTGTCGAGGATATTTTCGACTACATGCGGCAAAATCCCTATTTCGTCGAAAACACGCTGGCGCGCCTGCAGGTGCTGTCAGTCAACCGGGCCGCAGTCGAGATGTTTCGCGCCCGCGATCCCGAAGAACTGCTCCGCCGCGCGCCCGAGGTGTTTCAGGCCGACGAACCCCATTCCGTGTTTCAGACTGCACTCGACGCCATTATGCGCGGGGAACACCGGCTAGAAGGCAAGAACAGGTTGCGTCGGCTGGATGGCGAAGAACTGCACGTCATGTTTCGGATTGCCTTGCCGGATATCGCCGATCCCGACCCGCGCGTCGTGATCTGCGAGATGGACATCAGCGCCGAGCGTTACGCCAACGAGCGTTTCGAACTGGTGACGCAGGCGACATCCGATGTGATCTGGGACTTTGACATTGTCAATGACACGCTCTGGGCAAGCGAAGGTCTGCAACGCAGTTTCGGGCTTGATCCGGAAGTCATGTATAATTCCCTGCAAAACTGGACAGACCGTATACACCCCGAAGACCTTGACCGGGTGATGCAGAATTTTGACGAAATCCTGCACAAGGACCGCAACGACTGGGTGCAGGAATACCGCTTTCGGCGCGGCGATGACAGTTATGCGATCGTCAAGGACGCAGGCCATATCCTGCGCGATGCCGCAGGGCGCGCCGTGCGCATGGTTGGCAGCCTTGTTGACATCACCGTGCAGCGCCAGCTTGAGGAGCAACTGGTGCAATCCCAGAAACTGGAGGCGATTGGCAAGCTGACGGGCGGAATTGCCCATGACTTCAACAATCTGCTGACGATCATTCTGGGCAGCCTCGAAGCGCTGGAAGAACGGGTCACGGGCGACGAGGTCGCCAAGCGCCATCTGGTCCCGGCGCTGAAAGCCGTGGACCGCAGCACAAGACTGATAAGCCAGTTGCTGTCCTATGCCAGACAGCAGCCACTCGCCCCACAGGCGATTGACATGAAGCGACAACTCCATGACGTGATGCAGATGATCCGGCGTACACTGGGCGAATCCATCGAAATCGTGGTGAACGAGCAGCCAGATCTGTGGCGTCTGAGCGCCGATCCCGGTCAATTCGATAATGCGCTGCTCAATCTCAGTATCAACGCGCGTGATGCCATGCCTGACGGCGGGACCCTGACAATCGAGGCGCAGAATGCCGTGGTCAGTGCCACCGATCCGCTGGTCGAGAGGGGTTTGACACCGGGTCGGTATGTGCGCGTCTCAGTCGCAGACACTGGCCATGGCATGGGTGTTGCCACGGTGCAAAAGGCGTTCGATCCGTTTTTCACGACCAAGGAGTTCGGCGCTGGCAGTGGTCTGGGCCTGTCCATGGTTCAGGGCTTTGCGCATCAGTCAAACGGGCTGGCCATCATCCACTCGACCCTCGGACATGGCACTGCGGTCGAGCTTTACCTGCCCGCCGCAGAGATCAGATTGCACGATGCACCAGCAGGCGAGGGCGGCGCGGCAAGGCCGCAAGCTGGGGCGGGACGTATCCTGCTGGTAGAGGATCAGGAAATGGTGCGCGACCATATCGTGATGGTTCTCGAAGGGCTTGGGTATTCGGTCGTGACGGCAGAATGCGCTGCCGATGCCACGGAAATCCTGCAGGACAATCCGCCACTTGATCTGATGATCACCGACATCGTACTGCCCGGCGGCGTATCCGGGGTCATGCTGGCAAGGACTGCGCGCGAAATGATGCCCGGACTGCCGATCCGCTACACGTCCGGATTCGCCGACTCAGGCAGTGACTCTGAGGACGCAGAGCCGTTGATCGCCGGGCACAACCTGTTGCGCAAGCCGTTCCGGCGTCACGAACTGGCGCGTTTTGTCGCTGATGCGATTCGCGGGCATCGGTCAGACGGCGCGTGACGCAAATGCCGGGGCAAGCGTGCCCGACCTGCAGGCAGGGATTGCCGCCAGTCTGTCGCCAACCCCAGACCAGCGCAGTTGCCCGGCCTTTCAGAAGCAAGATCGACACGAAACCTGTCGCGTCAAACCGCCGCCATCAGCGACCAGAGCCCGGCGAAACATCACGGCTGTCGCCAAGCGCCGGCACAATGCTGTCAGATCATCATCTGCCTTGGTGCCGCAACCAGTGACACAAGGCGCGACATGAACCGCGCGGCGTCTGCCCCGTTGAGGGCGCGGTGATCATAGGACAGGTCCAGCGGCACCATCGGCACCGGGCGCGGGGTGTCGCCGTCCCAGATTGTCACAATCTCGGTCCGGGTAATGCCAAGGATCGCGAGTTCGGGTGGGTTGACGATGGGGGTAAAGCCAAGGCCGCCGATACCGCCCAGATTGCTGATCGTCATCGAGGCACCACCCATATCATCCGGGGACACCTTGCGGGCCTGCGCACGCGCCGCGAGGTCGGTTATCTCGGTCGAGAGTTGCCACAGCCCCTTGCGGTCTGCATCGCGAATGACCGGCACCATCAACCCATGCGGCGTGTCCACGGCAATGCCGATATGGACATAGTCCTTCAGCACCAGTGTCTTGCCATCGGCGGAAAGCGAGGCATTGAAGCGCGGAAAATCGCGCAAGCTGCGCGCAAGCGCCATGACATGAAATGCCAGCGCGGTCAGTTTCACACCGCGCGCCTGCGCCTCGCCGCGCCATGCCTTGCGCAGCCCCTCGATAGTCGAAATATCGGCGCGGTCGTGATGGGTGACTTGCGGGATCAGCGCATTGGCCGCACCCAGATTGCGCGCCGCGACCTGCGCAAACCGGCTCATCGGTTCGGTGGTCACGGGGCCATAGGCGGCGTGGTCTACATCCCAGTAGCTGGTGTCGGCTGATTGGGCCGGGGGTGCAGATGTGCCCAGATCCTCCGGCCCCAATGTGGTGCGCCCCAATTCGCGCGCACGCGCATCGATATCCACACCCTTTTGCAGCGCCATGCGGCGGGTGCTGGGGCTTGCGATGATGTCTGACATGATGCCCCCTTACCAGCTTGCCGAAATATATTGCGTTTCCATGAATTCCAGCATCCCTTCATGCCCGCCTTCGCGGCCCAGCCCTGATTGCTTGGTACCCCCGAAAGGTGCCGCCGGGTCGCTGACAAGCCCACGGTTCAGACCCACCATGCCGTAATCCAGCCGCTCGCAGACCTGCAACCCGCGCTTGAAATCACCCGAGAAGACATAGGCGACCAGCCCGTATTCGGTGTCATTGGCGCGTGTGATGACATCGTCGGGGTCGGTGAAGGTCTGGATTGCGGCCACGGGGCCGAAGATTTCATCTTGCACACAATCTGCGTTCTCCGGCACGTTTGACAGCACTGTGGGCGGGTAGAAATAGCCGCGCCCCTCGGGCACCACGCCGCCGCATTCCAGCTTTGCCCCCTTGGCAATCGCATCGGCCACGAATTCGGCCACCTTGTCACGGGTGGCGGCATTGACCAGCGGGCCGACATCGACGCTCGGGTCGGTGCCATCGCCAACCTTCAGCGCCGACATGGCGGCGGTCAGGCGGCGGATATACTCCGGCGCGATTGTCTCATGCACATAGATGCGGTTGGCGGCGGTGCACGCCTCGCCCAGATTGCGCATCTTGGCCAGCATCGTGCCTTCAATCGCCACGTCCATATCGGCGTCATCAAACACGATCACGGGGGCATTGCCGCCCAGTTCCATCGCGGGTTTGAGCACCTGATCGGCGGCCCCCTTCAGCAATGTGCGCCCAACGCCGGTTGATCCGGTAAAGCTGACCACCCGCACACGGGGGTCATGCAGCATGTGATCGACCAGCGCGCCGGTGCGGCGCGAGGGCAGCACATTGACCAGCCCCGCTGGCACGCC
>SKRW01000207.1 GCA_007118295.1 Paracoccaceae bacterium
ATGATTCTTGCCCGCTATCTGACCCGGCGTCTGGCGCAGAGTTTCGCGATGGTTGCAGGCGTTTTCATGGGGATGCTGCTGCTGCTGGACATGGTCGAGCAGATGCGCCGCCTCGCGGATCAGGATGCGGGCTTTGGCGATGTGCTGCAACTGGCGCTGCTGAATGCGCCCGAGGGATTTTACGAGATTGCACCGCTGGTGCTGATGCTTGCAGCGATGTGGGTCGGCCTGAGTTGGTCGCGGTCGTCCGAATTCGTGGTGATCCGCGCCTGCGGACGATCCTTGCCGCGGCTGATGGTGGTGCCGGGGCTGGCGGTGCTGGTGGCCAGTATCGGCTTTGTCGCGCTGATGAACCCGCTGGTCGCCTCGACGTCGCGCGAATACAACCGCGCGCTGGCACAGTTGCGCGGCGCGCCGATAAGCGCTGCTGCGCTGAGCGAAGAGGGCTTGTGGCTACGACAGGCCGATGCACAGGGCCAGAGCGTGATCCACGCCATGCGTGCCGAAGAGACAGGCACCATTCTGCACGACGTGACCTTTCTGGTGTTTCATCCGACCGAGGGGCTGTCGATCCGGCTGCGTGCCAAACGCGCCGATCTGCGCCCCGACCATTGGCAACTTGGTGACGTCAAGCGCTGGGATCTGACAGAGGCCAACCCCGAACGCGCGGCGCGCTTCAGTGACAGCCTTGCCTTGCCCACGGATCTGACACCCGAACAGATTCGCGACAGCTTTGCGCAGGTGCGCGCCATACCCCTGTTGCAATTGCCTGCCTTCATTTCCGCGCTTGAGCGCGCGGGTTTTTCGGCGCTGGAACACAGGATGCGCCTGCAGATGGAACTGGCGCTGCCGGTGCTGCTGGTCGGCATGATGCTGCTGGCGCTGGCGCTGAGTATCCACCATATGCGCGCAGGCCGTTCCGGGATCCGGGCGCTGATGACGATTCTGGCTGGATTCGCCCTGTTCTTTCTGCGTAACTTTGCACAGGTCCTGGGAGAGACAGGTCAGATCCCGGTCGCCCTTGCCGCGTGGGGCCTGCCTGTCGCGACGCTGTTGCTTGCGCTGGGCGTGATGTTGAATCTGGAGGAAGGCTGATGCCGTGTGCGCACCCGGCAAGGCAGGGACAAGGGCGCGCGCGCCTGTGTGCCGTGCTGTCCGTGGTGGTTTTGCTGCTGGCCGTGCTGACCCTGCCGCAAAAGCTGCGCGCCCAGAGTGGGGACGCGCAATTTGCGACGCTTGTCGCGGACAGCCTGTTCATCGATGGCGGGGCCTTGCTGATTGCCGAGGGCAATGTCGAAGCCCTGTTTGGCAACACCCGGCTGAAGGCGCGCCGCATCGCGTATGACCGCAACACTGGTCAGATCGACATTCAGGGGCCACTCGTGCTGCATGAAGGGCGCGAGGTGATGATTCTCGCCGATCAGGCGCAACTGTCGGACAATCTGCAGCGCGGCCTGATCCGGTCGGCGCGCGTCGTGTTCGACGAGCAGTTGCAGATCGCCGCCGCGGCGGTCGAACGTCTGGATGACCGCTTTACCGAAATGAACAATGTCGTGGCGTCATCCTGCGAGGTCTGTGCCAACCGCCCGACACCGCTCTGGGAAATCCGCGCGCGCCGCGTCGTGCATGATGATGAGGCCCAGCAGGTCTATTTCGAGAATGCGCAGTTTCGCCTGTTCGGGCTGCCGGTCGCCTATATTCCGCGCCTGCGTGTGCCCGATCCCCGTCTGGAACGCGCGACCGGCTTTCTCAGCCCGCGTCTGAGCGTCAATACAGGGCATGGTGTGGGCCTGCGCGCGCCATATTTCATCGTCTTGGGGCAAAGCCGCGACCTGACGCTGACGCCCTTTGTTGCCACCAAGGGAACGCGCGCGCTGGAATTGCGCTACCGTCAGGCTTTCGCCACTGGCATGCTGGAGCTTGGCGGCCTTGTGGCGCGGGACAGCATCCGGCCGGGCCGGACACGGGGCTTTGGCTATGCCACTGGTGATTTTGCGCTGGGGCGCGGCTATACGCTGAGTTTCAATCTGATCCAGCCCGGTGATCGCAGCGTGCTGGAAGATTACGACCGCAGCGAATCGCGCCTGACCAGCGACATCACTGTAGAACGTATCCGACGCGATGAACGCATCCGCCTGCAACTGCTGCAATTCCGTTCATTGCGGCTGGCCGATGTCAATGACATCCTGCCCAATCAGGTGGGGCAGGCGGTGCTTGAACGCAGGATGGACATGCCGGGGCTGGGGGGTGTGGCCAGTTACCGCCTTGAGGCGCATATGCACCGCCGCGCGCAGATGTTGCCGGCGGGACTGCCCGAGCCTGTGCCCGGCTTTGGCGCTGGACCGCGTCCGCGCCATATGGGTCGTGTCAGTCTGGATCTGGACTGGCGCCGCGATGTTGTTCTGCCGGGCGGCGTGCTGGCGGCGGCAGGCGCGCATCTGGGGATCGATCATTTCCGGCTGGGCCAGACGGGTGGTGCCTTTCCGACGTCGTACACCCGCGTCACACCCAGCCTGATGACCGAATTGCGCTGGCCACTGGTGCGCGCGCATCACAGCGGCGTCTCGCATCTGGTCGAACCCGTCGCGCAGGTGATCTGGAGCCGCGACAGCTTTACCGCGCTGCCCTATGAGGGCAGCCGCCTGCCCGAACTGGACGAAGGCAACCTGTTCACCCATGACCGTTTTGCCTCGCGCGACACGCGCGAACTGGGCCTGCGGGCGAATCTGGGGCTTAGCTGGACGCGCCACGACCCCGACGGCTGGTCAAGCACACTGACACTGGGCCGCATCTGGCGCCGTGACGATCTGGGCCAGTTTTCGGCGGCCAGTCCGTTGGCAGGCGCACGGTCAAACTGGCTGATCGCGGGCAGTGTGGACACGATGGACGGGCTGACGCTCAGCAACCGTTCGCTCTTTGGTTCGGATTTCAGCTTGCAGCGCACGGCGTTCGAACTGGACTGGACGACCGACAGCTACAGCATCTCGACCAGCTATATGCGTATCCTTGCGGACCCATTCGAGGACCGCGTGTCCAATGCCTCGGAATGGAGCTTCGAGGGCACGCGCCAGATCGACGATCTGTGGTCCGCACGGGTGGGCTGGCGCTATGACATCGCGCAAAACCGTGCAGCCCGCGCGATGCTGGGCCTGAACTACGAGAACGAATGCCTGCGCATGGAAATGGGCGTCGAGCGACAATTCGCGTCCGCCACCCGGCCCACTTCGCGCACCAGCTTCGGGCTGAACATCGACATTCTGGGGATTGGTGGCAATCCGACCCGTGCACGCCGCGCCTGCAGCGATCTTTAGCCGAGGGGGCGCAGGTCGCAACGCCGATTATCGCCCACCCATGATGACAAGCGCGGGCAAAGCGTGTAAGCCCGGAACAGACGGTCAGCGCGCTGGCCAGAACAAGGAACGGACCCGACCCGATGCGCTTTCTCAAGATGTCTTTCCTGTGCCGCCCTTCGCTGTTTCTGGCGCTGTTGCTGGCCAGTTTCGTGGTGACAAGCTTGCCTGTGCAGGCGCAGAACCCCTTTTCGCCCGCCCGCAAGGTCAATGACCGCGTGATCAGCAATTATGACGTGCAACAGCGCATGATCTTTCTTGAGGTGCTGAATGCCGGTGCCGAGGACATGCGCGACGAAGCCCTGCGCCGTCTGACCGAAGAGGCCGTCCAGCGCGATGCCGCGCGACGGCTCAACCTGCGTGTCAACCGGGACGAACTGCTGGAAGGTATGGCCGAATTCGCCTCGCGCGCAGAGTTGACCACAGATGAATTCGTCGCAGCCCTGGCCGAAAATGGTGTGGACCGCGAAACCTTCGAGAATTTCGTCGAGGTGGGGCTGCTGTGGCGCAAGGTGGCCGCGCGCCAGTTTCCGGCGCTTGTCAATGTCGGCAGCGCCGACGTGGCGCGGGCGCGTGATACCGTCGCAATCCTTGGCACGCAGCGCGTGCTGATCTCGGAAATCTTCCTGCCCAGCGATCCCGAATTTGCCGATCCTGTCAGCCAGATCATGGGCATGATCGAAGCGGCGCGCAGCGTCGAAGAGTTTTCGCAGATCGCACGCGAATTCTCGCTTGCCGGGTCGCGCGATCAGGGCGGGCGGTTGGATTGGGTGCCGATCGAGAACCTGCCCGGTCAGATACGCGGCCCGCTGAGCAATGCGCGCGCGGGCCAGATTGTTGGCCCGATCGAACTTGGCGGCGCGATTGCCTATTTCCAGTTGCGCGCGAGCGAGAGTGCGCGCGATATCCCGGCTGACCGGATCAAGCTGAATTATGCGCGCCTGATGTTGCCGGGAGGGCGCAGCGACGAGAATCTTGCGCGCGTGGCACAGATGCGCGGTCAGGTGCGCGGCTGCGCCGAGCTTGGCCCCTTTGCACGCGGTCTGCCCGAGAATGCTCTGGTCGAACGCGAAGCTCTGATGCAGGAGATACCTTCCTCGGATGCCGTTGAACTGTCACGGCTGGACCGCAACGAAATATCGGCCAACACGACCGAGGGCGGCAATCTGGTGGTGCTGATGCTCTGCGCGCGCGAATTGCAATTCGATGAGCGGCCCGGCTCGGACCAGATGCAGGGCATCGTCTTTGACCGCCGTCTGGACGCAATGGCCAATCTGCGCGTTCAGGAACTGATCGCCGACGCGGAAATCCGCGACTACTAAGGGCACATGGTGCCGCCCGCAGGCGGCATCTTCTGTCACGGCTTTTGTCACGCGCGTATCCCACAGGGTTTGTGCAATGTGCGCGACCACCCCACAATCGAGACGTCACATGGTTGCCCTGCCTTCTACAGTGCCAGTCTCAAGCGGGGCGGCTCTTGCCACGCGGCTTGCCTTTTTCGGTGCGGGGTTCACCATGGCAGCATGGGCCCCGCTGATCCCGTTTGCCAAGGCCCGGCTGGGGGCAAGTGACGCCGAGTTGGGGCTGTTGCTGCTGTGCCTTGGTATCGGCTCGATCATTGCCATGCCGATCACGGGGTATGTCAGCGCGCAAAAGGGGGCGCGGGGCATGGTCCTGCTGGGCGGTGTGGGGCTGGTGGTGCTGTTGCCTGCGATGATGCTGGCGCAAAGCGGCCTCGTGCTTGGGGCGCTCTTGTTTCTGTTCGGGGCATCGCTTGGCACGATTGACGTGGCCATGAATGTCCACGGGGCCGAAGTCGAGCGCCGCGCCGCGCGCCCGATGATGTCCGGCTTTCATGCAATGTGGAGTGTGGGCGGTATTGCGGGCGCGGGGTCCATGACCGCCGCGCTGACACTGGGGCTGACCCCCTTTGTGGCCGCGCTCATGGGGGCACTTGTCGCGGCGATGGCGCTCTTGTTCGCGGCACCGCGCCTGTTGCGCGCACAGGCGCCTGTCTCGGCCCCTGCCTTTGTGCTGCCGCGCGGGATCGTGCTGCTGATTGCGACCCTGACGGCGATTGTCTTTCTGGTCGAAGGCGCGATTCTGGACTGGGGTGCGCTGCTGAATCTGGAACGCGGCCTGTTAAGCAAGGAACAGGCGGGGCTGGGCTTCCTGCTGTTTTCCATCACGATGACAGCAGGGCGGCTGGCCGGTGATCGGCTGGTCGCGCGGGTGGGGGCATTCCGGACATTGTTCTGGGGCGGCATGATCGTGCTGGCGGGGCTGGCCTTGCTGGTGGCCGGGCCGGGGGTCGTGCTGGCGATGTCGGGGTATCTGCTGGTCGGGCTGGGCGCGGCCAATCTGGTGCCGGTCCTGTTCAGTGCCGCCGGACGCCAGACCGTCATGCCACCTGGCCTTGCGATCGCGGCGGTGACGACGACGGGCTATGCCGGCATCCTGCTGGGCCCAGCGCTGATCGGGTTCGCATCGCAGGCCAGCAGCCTTGCCTCGGCCTTTTGGGGGTTGGTGGTGCTGATGATGGCTATCGTCTTGACTGCGTCACGCATTGCACGGGTATAGGCCCGCCTGTCCCGGTCAGGCCTCTTCATCCTCGTCAGGGCTCGCATGCGCGCCGCGCTCGCGATAGGGTGTCGTCGCATAATGCGCGCGGTAGCATTTCGAGAAATGCGAGGGCGAGGTAAAGCCTGTGGCCAGCGCCACGCTGATCACGCTCATATCCGTCTGCATCAGCAGGTTGCGCGCGCGCTCCAGCCGCAGTTCCATGTAGTAGCGTTTGGGGCTGCGGTTCAGGTAGCGGCGAAACAGGCGCTCCAGTTGTCGGGTAGACATTTCGACCTGCTCGGCCAGATCGGCGGGGCTGATCGGGTCCTCGATATGGTTTTCCATGATCTCGATTACTCGCGCCAGTTTCGGATGCCGCACCCCGATGCGCGCGGGAATCGACAGGCGCTGGCTGTCGCGATTGGTGCGGATCGCCGAATAGATCAACTGATCGGCGACTGCATGTGCCAGATCGGCGCCTTCGGAATTCGTGATCAGTGTCAGCATCAGGTCCAGCGGTGCCGTTCCCCCCGCCGAGGTCAGCCGCTTGTTATGGATCACGAAAATGGATTTCGTCAGGTCGATATCCGGGAAATCCTCGACCACGGCATTGTGGTTCTGCCAATGGATCGTCGCGCGGTGCCCGTCCAGCAACCCCGCCTTTGCCAGCGTCCATGCCCCGGTGCACAGCCCGCCCAGAGAGTTGCCGTGCCGCGCGCGCTTGCGCAGCCAGGACAGAATCGCAGGAGTGGTCGCGCGCTGCACATCAAGCCCGCCGCAGACCAGAATAAGGGCATCATTGGGCACATCGTCCAGCCCCCCCGCGACAGCGATCTCGCATCCGTTCGAACACCGCGCGGGCTGTCCGTTCTCGCTGACCAGTTTCCAGCTATAGAGCGCCTTTCCCGCCGCGCGGTTGGCCAGCCGCAAAGGCTCTATCGCTGCGGCAAAGGCCATCAGCGTGAACTGGTCCAGCAGCAGAAAGACAACATGATGTCCCGTCGTGCTGGGGCTGCGCAAGGGCGCCTGATCGGGTCTTCGATCCATCTGTCTTCGCTTTGCATGACGTGGCTGCGGCGACAAAATCAAGTTTCCGCCCGTCCCGCAAGGGCAATCCTGTTTGCAAGCGCGCGCGCGGTTTTGTATAGCGACGCGGTATCGTATCCGCGCGGCATCGACAGGCCGATCCGGGACAGCGATCTGAATTCGGAGGATGCCATGACCAACGGCTGGACCAAATCGACCTGGCGCGCGCACCCGCGCATCCAGATGCCGGATTACCCGGACCCCGATGTCTTGAGCGCGGTCGAGTCGCAATTGTCGAAATATCCGCCGCTTGTCTTCGCCGGCGAGGTCCGCGCGCTCAAGCGCAAGTTGGGGGCTGCGTCCAAGGGCGAGGCATTCTTGCTGCAGGGCGGCGACTGCGCCGAAAGCTTTTCCGCATTCACCGCCGACAGCATCCGCGACACGTTCAAGGTGCTGTTGCAGATGGCGATCGTGCTGACCTACGGTGCCAAGGTGCCGGTGGTGAAAGTCGGGCGCATGGCAGGTCAGTTCGCCAAGCCGCGTTCGGCCCCGATGGAAAAGATCGGCGATCAGGAACTGCCCAGCTACCGCGGCGACATCATCAACGGGTTTGACTTCACCCCCGATGCCCGCATTCCGGACCCGAACCGCATGCTGCAGGCCTATACACAGGCCGCCGCCAGCCTGAACCTGCTGCGCGCCTTTTCCAAGGGTGGCTATGCCGACATGCACCGTGTCCATTCGTGGACGCTGGGCTTTGCCGAAGGCGAGAAGGCCGAGCGCTACCGCGAGATGACCGACCGCATCACCGACACGCTGGATTTCCTGACAGCGGCGGGGATCACCTCGGAAACCAGCAGCGATCTGGCCTCGGTCGATTTCTACACCAGCCATGAAGCGCTGTTGCTGGAATATGAAGAAGCGCTGGCACGGGTCGATTCGACTTCGGGTCTGCCGGTTGCGGGGTCTGGTCATTTCATCTGGATCGGGGACCGCACCCGCCAGCCCGATGGCGCGCATGTCGAATTCTGTCGCGGTGTGCAGAACCCGATCGGGCTGAAATGCGGCCCTTCCATCAGCGCGGATGACCTGAAACGTCTGATGGCCACACTCAATCCCGAAAACGAGCCGGGCCGCCTGACGCTGATCGCGCGCTTCGGGGCCGGGCAGGTCGGTGACCATCTGCCACGCCTGATCCGGGCAGTTCAGGAAGAGGGGGCACAGGTGCTGTGGACCTGCGACCCGATGCACGGCAACACGATCAAATCCGCCTCGGGCTACAAGACCCGGCCCTTCGATTCGGTGCTGCGCGAAGTGCGCGAATTCTTCTCGATCCACAATGCCGAAGGCACGATCCCCGGTGGTGTGCATTTCGAGATGACCGGGCAGGACGTGACCGAATGTACTGGCGGCCTGCGCGCAGTCTCGGACGAGGATCTGTCGCAGCGCTATCACACGGCCTGCGACCCGCGCCTGAATGCCAGCCAGTCGCTTGAACTGGCCTTTCTTGTGGCCGAGGAACTGGTCGGTCGCCGTGCAAAACTCGCCGCCGCGATCTGACGGCGCCTGTCGCTTTCATCTTGCCCGAAATACTCACGGGGTTTCTAAAGGGGGGCGTGTCGTTCTTGTCGCTTGGAAGGTCGCGCGACAAGAGCGACCCCCTGAGGCGGGGGCTCCCGTGTCGCGCCATTGGCCCGAGCGGTAATGGCGGCGGGGCGGCAGCCCCCGGTGACGCTCTCGGATCGACCTTAGCCCGGAACCAGTCCCGCCATGCGCATTCGCAACGCCCAGATTTCAGACGCCCCGACCATTGCCGCGATCTGGGCACCGATCATCCGTGACACGGTCATCACCTTCAACCCGACACGTCGCAGCGCAGAGGATGTCGCGGCGATGATCCGGACCCGGCAGGGCGACGGCCACGCCTTTCTTGTTGCCGAATCAGACGCAGGCGTCCTTGGCTTTGCAACCTATTCTCAGTTCCGTGCGGGGCTGGGCTATGCGCGCACGATGGAACATACCATCAACCTCGCCCCCGAAGCGCGGGGCAAGGGGGCCGGGCCACAGTTGCTGGCCGCTCTCGAAGCCCATGCCACTGGCGCGGGTGCGCATGTCATGGTCGCGGCCATCACCGGGTCGAACCGCGCCAGTGTCGGTTTTCATGCGCGGCAGGGCTATGCGCATGTCGGCACCATGCCGCAGGTTGGCTGGAAGTTTGATCAATATCACGACCTGATCCTGATGCAGAAAATCCTCGTGCAGGGCTGATTTGTCCTGCTGCAATCTCTGTGTGCCCCTGCTACTCTCGCCCCATGTCGATCTGGACCCGTATATCAGATGCCTTGCAGGCGTTGCGTCAGGGCGAACCGCTCAGCGCGGTGTTCGAACGTCTGCGCACCGCGCCCGAGCGCACCGTAGCCTTTACCATTGCCGTCATTGCGCTTGGGGCAAAGCTGGCCAAGGCAGACGGGCAGGTCACACGGGGCGAGGTCTCGGCCTTTCGCCGCGTCTTTACCATCGCGCCCGAGGATGAGGCGAATGCCGCCCGCGTTTTCAACCTTGCGCGGCAGGATGTGGCGGGATTTGACCTATACGCGCGCAAGATCGCAGGCATGTTCCCGCCGCGTGACCCTGTCCTGATTGACCTGATGGAAGGGCTGTTCGAGATTGCCGTGGCCGATGACGACTTTCACCCGCAGGAAGAGGCCTTCCTCAGCGAGGTCGCGGAGATTTTCGGACTGTCCGAGCGTTGTTTCCGCTGTCTGCGTGCGCGGTTTGTGGGCGATGTGCCGCCCGACCCCTATGATGTGCTGGAGGTCGAACAGGATGCCAGCCTTGACGCGATCAAGCAGGCCTATCGCGCGGCCGTGCGCGAAACGCATCCGGATCGACTGGTTGCGCGCGGCGTCCCGCCCGAAGCCGTGCAACTGGCTGAACACCGGCTACGCGATCTCAACCGCGCATGGGAAGAGATTCGCGCCAAGCGCGCGGCCTGAGCACATTCACGCGACAGCCTGCTCAGACCACTGGCCCGGCGCGGGCGCAGGGCCTATAGTCATCCCATGAAAAGCCTGCATCATATCGCCCTGTGTGCCGCCCTTGCCGTGCCCATGCTTGCCCTGCCCGTGTTTGTCCTGCCCGTGACCGCGCAGGCCGAGGACCCGCCCACGCCACAGGGGAGCACACCGTTTTTCGACATGATCGAGGGGATGCTGCGTGGCTTTCTGCGCGATGTCGAGCCGCAGATGCGCGAACTCGAACGCGGGCTTGACGCAATGGAACCGGAACTTGAACGCTTCATGGACCAGATGCGCGCGATGACACTCTATCATCCGCCCGAAGTGCTGCCCAATGGCGATATCCTGATTCGTCGCCGTCAACCCGGCACAGAAGACGATGTCTCACCAGATGGCGATGTTTCACCAGACGGCTCCGGTGATGGCGACGAAGGGCCGTTCGAACTCTGAGTGCGGCGCACGCGCACTTTCGCGCTGGCCCCCATCTGATTGGCCAATGCGGCAAACCGCTGTTCGGCCACTTCGGTAAACAACCCTTTCATCTCGCGTTCCAGAATCAGTTCCAGCACTTCCTTTTTCGGGAAGAATCGCAATTCTCCCGCATTCTCTGGCCCGTCCATCGAGAACATTGCCCCGAAACGCAACGCGCGGCCCAGTATCTTTGCCTCGGCCAGGTCCTTTTCCGACATGAGCCCCGCGATTTCCTTGATGCGCGGGCGCATGCCGTTGGTCTTGTAGCGATACATCAGCGCGATCCCCAGATAGACCCGGCCCTGATGGTCCAGCCCGCCCAGATTGGCGCGGGTTGTCGTATCAAAGCAGGCATCGGCGCGGTAGTCGGGATGCGCGCGCCAGTTCACATCATGCAGCAGACAGGCCGCGCGGATCAGGCGCAGGCGCTCGGGGGGGCGGTTGCGATAGAGTGGCAGCAGGAAATGATAGAGCTTCTTGCCGAAACCGGGCAGGCGCGCGCTGGCATGTTCCATGAAATGGCACGCCTCGATCAACGGATCGCGCGCGCGCAGGTCATCGGGCATCTGTTCATACAGGATGCCCTCGCGTATGCCGTAGCTGGACACATAGACATTGCGCGGGCTGAAAACATGCACAAGCTGGCGCAAGACCTGTGTCGCAAGTGGCACCAGCGACATGCGTTCTTCGGAAATGCCAGTCAGGCGGCGCAGATCGGCCATGTCCTGATCGCGGATCCAGTCGATGGTCTTGCGGATGGATTTTGGTGTCATGGCATATTCGTGCAGAACTTTCAGCGGATAGCCGCGCCGTTCCATGTCCAGCCGGGCAATCGCACGCCATGACCCGCCCACCAGATACAGTGCATCGTGATGATCGCCGACCTGATCGCGCAACCCCTTGAGAACACCACCAATATGATCGCGCAAGCCCTTCTTGCCCCCGCCCACCCGTTGCAGCCGGAATGGCCCCAGCGCCGAGGTCACTGTTGCGCTGACCTGCCGCTGCCCGATCACGGCCAGTTCCATACTGTTGCCGCCAATATCGCAGACCAGCCCCGTCGCCTCGGGCCAGCCGGTCAGCACACCCTGTGCGGACAGGCGCGCCTCTTCCGGTCCGTCGATCAGGCGCGTCCGCAATCCGGTTTCGCGCTCGATCAGGGCCTGAAATTCGGGGCCATCCTCGGCCTCGCGCATGGCGGCTGTGGCAACCATGGTCAGGTTCGTCAGGCGCATACCCCTGGCCAGCAATGCAAAGCGTTTCAAGGTCGCCAGCGCGCGCACGCGCCCTTCGGGATTCAGCTTGCCGGTTTCTGCCAGTCCCCGGCCCAGCCCGCACAGCACCTTTTCGTTAAAGAAATAGGCCGGGCTGCGGGCAGCCCCGTCAAACACGACCATCCGGACCGAGTTGGACCCCACATCAATCACGCCGACTTGCGCCAGTGCGCGGGCAGAGGGATCGGTGAAAATTGGTGTGTCAAACAGGCCCGTGTGGTCAGGGGCCGCTGCGCTCGCGCCGGGCGCGGGCGAATTGCCATCCATAGGGTGTGCTCCTGTCTGGCATCTGTCGGGTGCAGTGTAGCGGGGTGTCGTGCCTGCGGTCAATCAACGGTTTGGCTTTCCCTTGCGGCGGGTTGACGCCCCTATCTGCCCCTTTCCCCCTTGCGTGTGATGCGGCATAACGCGGACAACGTCAGCAGCGAGAGTGACCATGCACGATATCCGCGCCATCCGCGAAAACCCCGAAGCCTTTGATGCAGCGCTGTCCCGTCGGGGAATTGGCCCTCAGGCCGACGCGATCCTTGCGCTGGACTCGGCGCGGCGCGAGGCTATCGCACAGGCCGAAGCCGCCAAGGCCGCACAGAACGCCGCCTCGAAAGAGGTGGGTGCGGCGAAAGCGCGCGGGGACGAGGATGAGTTCGCCCGCTTGCGCGCGCTGGTGGCCGAAAAGAAGGCCGAGATCGCGCGACTGGAGGATGAGGCGCGCGCAGGCGATTCGGCCCTCAGCGCCATGTTGGCGACCATCGATAACCTGCCGCTGGCCGAAGTGCCGGACGGGGCGGACGAGTCGAACAATGTGGAACTGCACCGCTGGGGCAACCCGCGCAATTTCAGTTTTACCCCGGTCGAGCATTTCGAGATTGCAGGCGTCGCCCCCGGCATGGATTTCGCGACAGCGGCGAAACTGTCCGGATCGCGTTTTGTCGTGCTGCGCGGGGCCGTGGCGCGACTGCATCGGGCGCTCGCGCAATTCATGATCGACCTGCATGTCGAGGACCACGCGCTGACCGAGGTGAACAGCCCGGTTCTGGTGCGCGACGAGGCAATGTTCGGCACCAACCAACTGCCCAAATTCGCCGAGGACAGCTATCAGACCACCAATGGCTGGTGGCTGATCCCGACATCAGAAGTCACGCTGACCAACAGTGTCGCCGGCGAGATACTTGAGGCGGCCAGTCTGCCGCTGCGGTTTTGCGCCCATACGCTGTGTTTCCGGTCCGAGGCTGGCAGTGCCGGCAAGGACACATCGGGCATGCTGCGCCAGCACCAGTTCGAAAAGGTCGAGATGGTCTCGATCACTCATCCGAATGACAGCCTGACCGAGCATGCCCGCATGACCCGCTGCGCCGAAACGGTGCTGGAACGGCTGGATCTGCCGTATCGGACCGTCGTGCTGTGCACGGGCGATATGGGGTTTGGCGCGCAAAAGACCCATGACATCGAGGTCTGGTTGCCGGGGCAGGGGCGCTACCGCGAGATTTCCTCAATCTCGGTCTGCGGGGGTTTTCAGGCGCGCCGCATGAATGCCCGCTTCCGCCCCGAAGGCGGTGGCAAACCCGAATTCGTGCATACGCTTAACGGCTCGGGGCTGGCTGTCGGTCGCTGCCTGATCGCAGTGCTGGAGAATGGCCAGCGCGAAGATGGCGGTGTGGACCTGCCCGCGGCATTGCATCCCTATCTGGGCGGACGGACACAGATCACGCCCGAAGGGACGCTGGTCTGAGCCCCACCCTGCGGCGGTTGCGCCACAGGGTGGGACCATTGGGGCAGCATGTTTAACTTTTTTGAAACCATGCCCGATTGTCGCCACGATTTGATGCGCTCCTGAGAGCATGAGGCAAGAAATCAGGAGAAACCCGATGCAACCTGCTACTGTACATGGGGCCAAGCCCCGCCATACCCCCAAACGCCCCGGCGCCCTGCCACAGGTCAGCGCCGATTCGCGCCCCGGCCATCCGCGCAATGCCGCAGCCAACAAGCCCGCCGTCACATTTACCGACTGGGCGCTGATCTGAGCTTGATTGACCCGTCTGTTACCGGCTGATTCTTGCCGATTAGTGCGCGCGCGACCGCGCGCCTGCACGAATCATCTGGGCGCAGGGGGAACTGCGCAGTAGCAGGGAAACTGCCCTGACATTCGGGCATGTCACCTGTGCTGCCCATGACGACACCAGTTCGCTCGATCCGCAACCTTGGCCCCGCGATGGAAGCGGCCTTTGCGGATGTGGGCATCACCAGCGCCGAGGCCCTGCGCGATCTGGGCACCGATGCTGCCTATGCCATGCTGCTACGACAGGGTCACAGACCGCATTTCATCGCCTATTATGTTCTGGAAATGGGACTGCAAGGTCGCCCGTGGAACGATTGCAAGGGCGAAGAGAAGGCACGCCTGCGCGCGCGCTTTGATCGCCTGAAAGCTGCAAATACCCCTCAGATCAACCCGTTGGACGCCATTCTTGATGAGATTGGTGTGCGCTCTGCTGCGCTTCGAAAGGATAGTGCATGATCCGTCTGCTTGCTGTGCCTCTGCTGTGCCTCGCACTGGTTGCCTGCGACCGTTCCAGCCCCGAAGTCAGCCGCGGGGTCGGGCCCGACACGCGGCTTTATCCGGGGGAAACCCCTGAAATGCGCCAGTTGGTCCAGCGATATGCCGCCAAGCACCAGATCCCCGAGGCGCTGTTGCACCGTGTCATCCAGCGCGAAAGCGATTACCGCCCCCATGCGCGCAATGGCCCCTATTGGGGGCTTATGCAGATCCTGCCGCAGACGGCTGGTCAGATGGGATTTCAGGGCAGCCCCGAGCAATTGCTGGATGCCGAGACAAACCTGAAATACGCAGGCCGCTACCTGCGCGGCGCGTGGATGCTGTCGGATGGAGATATCGGGCGTGCCGTGATGTGGTATGCGCGCGGATATTATTATGAAGCGCGCGACCGCTGCATGCTGGTGGCCACGGGCCTGCGTGACCGCGAAGTGCGGCGCGACTGTCCTGCCGAATCGCCCGGTTGAAACGGCTGGGGGGCTGTCTGCCCCCCCCCCTCGCCAATGTGTGCTTGAATAGTGCACAATGGCGCACCACAGGCAGATTTGTGCAAATATGAACGGGGCGGGGGTCAGAACGACCAGATGCGTGCGTTTGCATCCATCATCGCCGCACCCATCGCCGGGGGCTGGGCGACGCCGACACCCTCGATCAGAACCGAGTCATCCGCGCCAAGGCCGGGCAGGTAGATGGCACAGACTTCGACAGTGACGCCGCGCTCCATCAGCATCTGCATCATGCCCTGTGGGCTGGCATCGCGCGGGGGCTGGGGGGCTGTCGCACTGTCGGGTGCGTCGGCAAGTGCGATGTCCCCCCCCGGACCGCAGAGCAGGATACGCGCCTCGGCACCTTGTTCCACAGCTTGCGTGGTCAGCACCATGGCCATCAACTG
>SKRW01000289.1 GCA_007118295.1 Paracoccaceae bacterium
AGCTGGATCAGCGCCAGTGCCACAATCGCCCCCATCACCTGCCGCCACGCCCCAAGGCGACTGAACTGCCCCAGAAAGACCGCGGCAAACCCCATCAACGAGGTCATGATGGCCAGCAATGGCTGGGCGTGGCGCGACATCAACTCGAACCGTGCCTCGGCCAGGGTGATCCCCATGGCCGACAACAGCGCCGCATCGGCACCACTGAGCATGCGCGTGGGCAATTCGCGCACATCCGTCCCGCGCCCCGCAGGCCCGATCAGCGCGCCCACATCATAGGTCAGGTCGTCAAAGCCGATGGTCGTCAGCCGCCCGGTCTCTTCGGTATAGATCAGCGCGACACCTTCCAGCATGACCAGTGCCGGCCCTTGTGGACCGGGGGCCAGAAGCGCCGAGGCCGCGTTATATTCAACCCGCGTGCCGGGGCGGCGGGCATCGGACAGGAAAACATCCAGCAACTTGCCCTCGGGGGTGATGTCGCGCAGGTAGACAACGATCCCGTCTGCCGGTTCCAGAAACTCGCCCGCGCGCAGCAAACGTGCCGTGATATTCTCGGCAATCTGGACCTGTCGCTCGGACAGTTGCGCACGCGACATCGGCATCAGCACATGCATCAGTGCCGCGAGCATCAGCGCGACGACCAGCCCGAACAGGCCAACCGGCCGCAACATGCGCGCCGGTGACAGGCCCACGCCCTGCATCACCACCATCTCGTTGTCCCGCGTCAGGCGGATGCCGACATAGACAGCCGCCGCAAAGGCCGACAAGGGCAGCACCACACGGATCACATTGGGCAGGGTCAGCGCCGACAATTCCAGAAACACCCAGAAGCTCTGCCCGTCGCCGACAATGGCATCGAACAGACGCGCCGCCCGGTTGACCCAGTAGACCGAGACCAGCACCAGCGAGAAAAAGGCAAAGACCGCCAGCAATTGCGTCAGCAGATAGCGGTCGATGCGGCGCACAGACGGTTCCCCTTGTCCCTAGATGGCCCAAGATATGGGGTCCGGCGCAGGAATAAAAGCGATTCTGAGCTTGCTGCCCGAGCGGGATTTGCGCAATCTCTGACCCGAGGGAGGCCGCTTGCCCATGTTTGACCTGACCAATCCGCCCGAGGGGTTCCGCGAGGACCCCTTTCCAACCTATGCCGCCTTGCTGGCGCACACGCCCGTCCTGCGCCAGCCCGATGGCTCGGTGCTGATCTGCCGCCATGCCGATCTGGACCGTATCTATCGCGACACGGCGCTGTTTTCATCGGACAAGACCGAAATCTTTGCGCCGAAATTTGGCCGTGATGCCCCGCTTTATGCCCATCACACCACGTCGCTGGTGTTCAATGACCCGCCCCTGCATACCCGCGTGCGCAAGATCATGACCGCCGCACTGACCCCGCGCGCGATTGCCCGGATGGAGCCGGGGCTGATCGTGGCGGTTGATGCGCTGCTGGATGCGATGGCGGATGCGCGCGCGGTTGACCTGATCGAGGATTTCGCCGCCGCGATTCCGGTGCAGATCATCGGCAATCTGCTGGGTGTGCCGCTGGAAGAACGCGGGCCCCTGCGCGACTGGTCGCTGGCGATCCTTGGTGCGCTGGAACCTGCGCTGTCCGCCGAAGAGTTGGTGCGCGGCAATCAGGCGGTCGAGGAGTTTCTGGACTATCTGCGCGATCTGGTCGCGCGCCGCCGCGCCGCACCGGGTGATCCGGAAACCGATGTGCTGACCCGGCTGACCCGGGGCACTGCCCAAGGCGAGGAATTGTCCGAGGCCGAGTTGCTGCATAACTGCATCTTCATCCTGAATGCCGGGCATGAGACCACAACCAACCTGATCGGCAACACGCTGGCCCTGTTGCATGACCACCCCGAGGCCCGCGCCGCATTGCTGGAAGGCCCCGAGGTGATGCCCGACCTGATGCCAAGCGCGATCGAGGAAAGCCTGCGCTATCTGTCGCCCAACCAGTTCGGCAACCGCGAAACCCGTGCGCCCGTCGAGATCGGCGGCATCCAGATCGCCCCCGGCACCAACCTGCATCTGTGCATCGGTGCGGCCAATCGCGACCCCGCCGTATTCGATGCACCCGATACGTTCGACATCACCCGCAAGCCCAACCGCCACCTTGCCTTTGCCGGGGGGCCGCATGTCTGCGTGGGGCTGAGCCTTGCGCGGCTGGAAGGGCGCATTGCGGTCGCGCGCCTGCTGGCGCGGTATCCGGATTATGCGCTGACAGGCGGGCGTGAAGCAGGCGGGCGGATACGGTTTCGTGGCTATGCGGCCCTGCCTGCGCGCCTGTGAACCTGGGTGTTTCCGGCTGGCCGGGTTGGGGGGGCGCTGCCCCCCTCGCCCCCCCGGAGTATTTTTGGCAAGATGAATGACACGCGCCCGGTGACAGGATCAGACCACAAAGCGGGCATGGTGATTGAGCGGCAGGCTGCGGATGCGCTGGCCCGTCAGATCGAACAATGCGTTGGCCAGCGCGGGCATGGCCGGCGGTGTGCCGGGTTCGCCCACACCCCCCATATGGGGATTGTTCTGCAGGATCGCGACCTCGATGCGGGGGATGTTGTGCATCCGCAGCGCATCGTAATCGGGGAAATTGCCCTGATCGGCGCGGCCATCGGTAAAGGTGATCTCGCCCATCACGGCGGCAGACAGCCCGTAGACAAGCCCCGATTCCATCTGAGCGCGCACGATGGCGTGGTCCAGCACCAGCCCCGGATCGCAAGCCATATAGGCGCGTGCGATGCGGATGACGGGGCCATCCTGTTCAAGATCGATCACCACGGCGGTGGGGGTGCCGAAGGACCATGTCATGGCAACCCCGCGCCCGACTGTTTCGGGCACCGGCTGTCCCCAGCCCGACAGGTCGCGCACGGCCTCCAGCACACCGGCGGCGACCGGGCTTTCGGGCGCGACATGATCGAGGCGGAAGGCCAGCGGGTCGCGACCAGCCGCATGGGCCAACTCGTCGATAAAGCTCTCGTGAAAGAAGCCGTTGAAGCTGTTGCCGACCGCGCGCCAGAAGCCGATAGGGACATCGAGATCCGCCAGATGGCCTGCGACGCGGTAATTGGGGATCGCGTAGGGCTGGTCGAACGCGCCCTCGACATGGCCCTTGTCCGGCCCGCCCAGATTGCGCCCGGTCAGCCGCCCGATGGCCGCGCGCGTGACCGACGGCGCGGCGATCTGTGCGTCAAACAGGGTGGCGCGCCCGCTCTCGACCGCGCCGCGCATCCGCGCGATGGCAGCGGGACGGTAGAAATCATGGCGCATGTCCTCTTCGCGCGACCATGTCAGGCGAATCGGTGTACCGGGCAGCATGGCGGCGATCTGTGCCGCCTGACGGGTGATATCCGTTTCGACCCGGCGCCCGAAGCCGCCGCCCAGAAACACAGTATGCAGGGTGATATTTTCCGCTGCAATACCAGACGCTTCGGCAGCGACTTTAAGGTGTTCGCGTGGGGCCTGATTGCCAACCCAGAGGGTCAGATGCCCGTCCTGCAGCCAGGCCGTGGCCCCCATCGGTTCCATCGTGGTGTGGGCGAGGAACGGGACACGGTATTCGGCCTCGATTTGCGGGGTGATGTCATCGGGCTTGCCGTCATTGCGCATGGTCGAATTCGCGCGTGCGTCGAATGCGCGGGCGATCTGGTCAAACATGGCGTCGGTCGTGGCAGGCAGTGGCGATTGTGTCCAGTCGATCTGCACGGCGTCGGCACCTTGCATCGCGGCCCATGTGTTGCGCGCAACCACAGCGACCCCGTCGCCCAGATCAAGCACCTGCTCGACCCCCGGCATGGCCAGCGCAGGCGCTGGATCAAACCCCGCCATGCCGCCGCCCAGATGCGGGCAGATGCGGACTGTCGCGCATTTCAGCCCCGGCAGCGCGATATCGGTCGAGAATTGCGCCACACCACTGGCCTTAGCGCGCATATCAGTGCGTGGCAGCGACCGGCCCAGCAATTTCCAGTCAGCGGGCGCGCGCAGGGTGGCGCGCGGGACGGCGCGCGCGGCGGCATCGGCGGCAAGATCGCGGTAGTCGATTTCAGTGCCGTCGGGGGCGATCACACGCCCGTTTTCCGTACGCAGGCGGGCAGCATCAACGCCCAGACGCTCGGCCGCGACAGCCTTGAGCGCCTCGCGCGCGCCAGCCCCGGCAAGGCGCATCCGCTCGAACGCATCAACAGTCGATGTCGACCCCCCCGTAACTTGCAGCCCCAGCAGTTTGGTTGCCGCGCCCAGCCCTTCGGTCACACTGCGTTGCCAGTCGCGCATGGCGAAATCGGCGACAGGCAAGGCACCATGGGCAAGGGCGGCATTGTAATAGGCCGCCGCAGGCGGGCCATGCAACACGCGGATATTGTCCCAGTCGGCATCGAGTTCTTCGGCAACCAGTGCGGCCAGCGTGGTATGCACCCCCTGCCCCATCTCGGCGCGCGGCGCGATGATGCTGAT
>SKRW01000077.1 GCA_007118295.1 Paracoccaceae bacterium
GTCAATGGCCCGGATGAACTGGAAACCATGGTCCGCGAAGGGCGGCGCGAGGCCGAGGCCGCCTTTGGCAATGGCGAAGGCTATCTGGAAAAGATGATCCTCCGCGCGCGCCATGTCGAGGTGCAGCTTCTGGGTGATACACATGGCAACCTGTATCATCTGTATGAACGCGACTGCACAGTGCAGCGACGCAACCAGAAAGTCGTCGAGCGCGCCCCCGCCCCTTACTTGAGCGACAATCAGCGCGCCGCGATCTGCGAAGAGGCGCTGAAAATCGGCCGCGCCGTCGGCTATCAGAACGCGGGCACCGTCGAATTCCTGATGGATATGGACGACGACAAATTCTACTTCATAGAAGTGAACCCTCGGGTGCAGGTCGAACACACAGTCACCGAAGAAGTGACTGGCATCGATATCGTGAAAGCGCAAATTCGCATTGCCGAGGGTGCCACACTGTCCGAAGCGACCGGCACACCGTCACAGGGCGATGTCACGCTGACAGGCCATGCCCTGCAATGCCGCGTGACGACCGAAGACCCGCTGAACAATTTCATCCCCGATTACGGGCGGCTGACAGCATATCGTTCGGCGACGGGCATGGGCATCCGGCTGGATGGCGGCACGGCCTATGCAGGAGGGGTGATCACGCGCTATTATGACTCGCTTCTTGTCAAGGTCACGGCATGGGCCCCCACCCCCGAAGAGGCTATCGCCCGGATGGACCGAGCACTGCGCGAGTTCCGCATCCGGGGTGTCAGCACCAATATCGCCTTTGTCGAGAACCTGCTGAAACACGCCACTTTCCTCGACAACAGCTACACCACCAAATTCATCGATACGACTGAAGAACTGTTCAATTTCCGCAAGCGTCGGGACCGTGCGACCAAGATCCTGACCTATATCGCGGACATTACAGTGAACGGCCACCCAGAGACAGCCGGACGGCCCTTGCCGCCTGCCGGGATCAAGACGCCCGTCGCCCCAAAGGTCACGGGCGAACCGCCGCGCGGGGCCAAGCAGATTCTGGATGAACAGGGACCGCAAGCCGTGGCCGACTGGATGGCCGCACAAACGCAGTTGTTGCTGACCGACACGACCATGCGCGACGCGCATCAGTCGCTTCTGGCCACGCGCATGCGCTCGATCGACATGATCCGCGTCGCCCCGGCCTATGCCCACAATCTGCCGCAGCTTTTCTCGGTCGAATGCTGGGGCGGTGCCACCTTTGATGTGGCCTACCGGTTCTTGCAGGAATGCCCGTGGCAACGTCTGCGCGACCTGCGCACGCGCATGCCCAACCTGATGACACAGATGCTGCTGCGCGCGTCAAACGGTGTGGGCTACACGAACTACCCCGATAATGTGGTGCAGTTCTTTGTAAAACAGGCGGCGGAAACCGGCGTCGATGTGTTCCGCGTGTTTGACAGCCTCAACTGGGTCGAGAACATGCGCGTCGCCATGGATGCGGTTATCGAGGCGGACAAGGTCTGCGAAGGCACGATCTGCTACACAGGCGATATCCTGAACCCGGACCGCGCGAAATATGACCTGAAATACTATGTGCAGATGGGGCAGGAGTTGCGCGACGCGGGTGCGCATGTGCTGGGGCTGAAGGATATGGCGGGGCTGCTGAAACCTGCCTCGGCGCGCATTCTGATCAAGGCCCTGAAAGACGAGGTCGGCCTGCCGATCCACTTCCACACGCATGACACGGGCGGGATTGCGGGGGCGACCATTCTGGCCGCCGCCGAGGCCGGGGTCGATGCCGCAGATGCTGCGATGGACGCGCTGTCGGGCAACACCTCGCAGCCGACATTGGGCTCGATCGTCGAAGCACTGCGCTTTACCGACCGCGACACCGGACTGGACATGAGCGCGATCCGGCAAATCTCGGATTACTGGGAAGGGGTGCGCGCGCAATATGCGGCATTCGAATCCGCCCAGCAGGCCCCGTCCTCTGAGGTCTATCTGCACGAGATGCCGGGTGGGCAGTTCACCAACCTGAAAGCACAGGCACGGTCGCTGGGGCTGGAAGAGCGCTGGCCGGAAATCGCGCGCACCTATGCCGATGTGAACATGATGTTCGGCGATATCGTCAAGGTCACACCGTCATCGAAAGTGGTGGGCGACATGGCGCTGATGATGATCAGCCAGGGGCTGACGCGCGCCGATGTCGAGAATCCGTCCAAGGATGTCAGCTTTCCGGATTCGGTGCTGGACATGCTGCGCGGCAATCTGGGCCAACCGCCGGGCGGCTGGCCCGAGAGCATCCTGCGCAAGGTCCTGAAGGATGAGGCCCCGATCACGGACCGCCCCGGCAAGCACCTGGAGCCTGTGGACCTGGAAGCCGTGCGGGCAAAACTGATCGAGGATCTGGAAGGGTTCAAGGTCGATGACGAGGACCTGAACGGCTATCTGATGTATCCGAAGGTCTATCTCGACTATATGGGGCGCCACCGTGTCTATGGCCCGGTGCGCACCCTGCCCACGCGGACCTTCTTTTACGGGATGGAACCGGGCGAGGAAATCTCGGCCGAGATCGACCCCGGCAAGACGCTGGAGATACGCCTGATCACACTTGGCGAGACCACGGATGACGGGGACGCCAAGGTGTTTTTCGAACTGAATGGCCAGCCGCGCACCATTCGCGTGCCCAATCGCGAGGTCAAGGCAAAGACCGCCCAGCGCGCCAAGGCCGATGCAGGCAATGCGGCGCATGTGGGCGCGCCGATGCCGGGGTCGGTCGCGTCCGTTGCCGTCAGCGTGGGGTCCAGGGTCAAGCCGGGCGACCTGTTGCTGACGATCGAGGCCATGAAGATGGAGACGGGCCTGCATGCCGACCGGGAGGCCGTGGTCAAGTCCGTGCATGTCACCCCCGGTGCCCAGATCGAGGCCAAGGACTTGCTGGTCGAATTCGAGGCCTGAAAGGGGTGCCAAAGCAGGGGGCATCGAACCCCCTGCTTTGGCGCTGCCGCGGACCATGATCAAAGCTCAGAAATAGCTGCGAACGAGCGCCTCGGACACAAGCCGCCACCCATCGGCGATGACGAAAAAGGACAGTTTGAACGGCAGCGAGACAATCGCCGGAGGCACCATCATCATCCCCATGGACATCAGGACCGCCGCCACCACCAGATCGATGATCAGAAACGGCAGAAAGATCAGGAACCCGATCTGAAAGGCGCGCGCCACCTCGCTGAGCATGAAGGCAGGCACCAGCACCGACAGGGGCGCATCGGATGACAGGGGGCCCATGGTGTCCGGGCGCAGGCTGGCGAGGCTGTCATAGGTCGCGCCATCGACGCGCGCGCGCATGAACTGGCGGAACGGGTCCGCCACGGCCACAAAGGCCTCATCCAGCCCCATTGTGCCATCATTCAGCGGCATGACGCCGTTTTGCCACGCAACCATGAAGACCGGCTCCATCACGAACCAGGTCAGGAACAGCGCCAGCGAAACGATCAGCATGTTCGGCGGCGACTGCATCAGCCCCAGCGCCTGCCGCAGAATCGCGAGCACCGTCACGATAAAGGGAAAGCAGGTCACCATGACCAGGATACCAGGCACAAGGCTGAGTAGGGTCAGCAGGACAAGAAACTGAACCGTGCGGGTCGCGATTGCACCGTCATTGGCAAAGGTTACGCTCAGGTCTTGCGCCTGCGCAGCAACGCTCCCCAGCAGGCAGACCAGAAACCCGAGGATCAGCGCCCGGACCATGCGTTTACAATGCCTCGCGCAGGTCGATGATCTCGGTCAGTCGCACACCCAGATAGCCGGCCTGCTCGCCCTCCAGTTCCTGCAACTCTCCGCGCGCGACCAGCTTGTCGCCGATGAACAACTCCACCGGGTCATCCACCCGGCGATCCAGCGTCAGCACCGAATCGCGGCGCAGCTTGAGCAGATCGCGCACCAATGGGCGGGCCCGCCCGACCGAGATCGCGATTTCGATCGGCACCTGATTGAGGATACCCCCTGTGAGGTCGGTGTCATCCATGCGCTTGCTCCTGTGTTGCCTCGGTCTGCGACTGCTGGGCAAAGACCG
Source organism: Paracoccaceae bacterium (assembly GCA_007118295.1). GTDB lineage: Bacteria > Pseudomonadota > Alphaproteobacteria > Rhodobacterales > Rhodobacteraceae > Roseinatronobacter. Next base: position 4,043 of record SKRW01000077.1, read on the forward strand.
CGCGCAACGCGTCCAGCAGTGCGTCAAAATTTATCTCGCGTTCCTGTGCGCCCATGCGCAAGGCGACTTGCGCATCGGAAAAGCTGGGTTCGGGATGGAACGTGATCTGCACATCCGGGCGCGCGGCGGCCAGCGGCTCAAGCATTGCCCGCGCCGCAGGCGCACATGCAATGCGCACCGCGCAATGCGTATGCCGGTCCACGAGATCGGCCAGTTCGGTTGCGACCCGCTCTGGCAGGGCCATCGCGGTTGCTTGCGGCAGAACCTTGCTCAGCATCGCACCCGTCAGGGACAAAAACGCCTCCGACAGCGCCTGATGCGCTTCGGCATAGCTGAAACTGATCTGCTGCAACGCTTCTTCCGCCCCGATCCGGCGAAGCGCATCCTCGTTGCGCATATGCTCCAGCGCATCCTGCCAGCCTGCGGCATAGCCTTCCTCGAAGGCTGTTTCGCGCATCCTGACCGCCTGATGCGCATCAAGCCGGGTATCGGCATCCTCCAGCGGTACAGTCTCGAAAACCTCAAGCTTCAGCAATGCGTTGCTCATGATGTCTCTTTCCGGTCGTCCATCCAGTGACGCAGCACATGGGCTGACTCCTCTCCGCGCGCGTCGATAAGGCGGCGCAACCTCTCAACCGGATCTTGCGGTGGATCGTCCATGACCGAGACCCCATCCTCGGGCTGGGTCTGTGACAGGCTGTCGCCCGGCGGGGCCAACGCGCCGCCCATGGCCGCGAGCGCAGGCACAGGCGCGCGGCGACTGACGGCTGCAAGGATTGGGCGCAGCACGAAAACCGCGAGGATCAGGATGGCCAGCAACACGAAAGCCCACCGGATCAGCGTCATCATGTCCAGATTGGCGAGCGTAAAGAACGATGAACTGGCTTCGGTGCCGATGGCCGTGATCGGCTCGAACGGCAGCGACCGGATCGTGATCGCGTCGCCGCGCGCCTCGTCAAACCCGACGGCCGAGGCGACCAGCTCGCGCAAGGCTTCCAACTCGTCCGGCGCGCGAGGGCGCCAGGTTATCACGCCGTCTGCGTCTGGCGCACGCACCCCGTCGATCAGCACGGCAACCGTCATGCGACGGATAGCACCGGGCTGACGCTCGACCTCGCGTCGTGTTTCCGACACCTCGAAATTGGTGCGCTGGCGGCTTTGCGTCTCGCGTGCTGTGGCGCTGCCATCTCCGGCAGCGGCATCGCCATCGGGCAGATTGCTGGCCACTGTCACCCCCTGGGCGCGGGTATCGGTGCTGTTGGTGCTGTTCTCCTCGACCTCGCTGCTGATGGTCACGCGCGAGTCCGGGTCAAGGCGGCGTTCGTGGATCACCTCGCGGTCGGTGACAGTCTCTATGCTCAATTCGACAACCGCACGGCCATGGCCGACATGCGCCTCCAGCAGTCGTTCGACATTGCGGCGCAATTCCAGCACCCGGTCGGCACCCTGCCCCGCAGAGGACGCGTCGTTTTCAGGCCCGTAGACCAGTCCCCCGGCCCCATCGATCACCGACACATGCTCGGGTGTCATCCCCGCAACGGCCGCAGCCACCAGAAAGCGCAGCGACCGCGCCTGCGCTACGCTGAGCGTCCCGCCACTGGTCGCAACCGTGACCGAAGCCGTAGGCACGATATCGCGGCGAAAGGGCGCAGTGCTGCCCTGCGAGATATGCACCCGTGCCGAACGGATATGGGGGCTTGCAACGATTGTGCGCGCCAACTCGCCTTCCTTTGCGCGCCAGTAGGCCGCGTCGAACATTTGCGATGTGGTGCCGAAACCCGTAAGCGATTCGAGCAATTCATAGCCTGCATGCGAATTCGCGGGCAGCCCGCTGGCAGCCAGCATCAGCCGCACCTCGTCGCGCATCGCAGAGGGCACGAAGATCGCATCGCCGCGCACATCATAGGCGATGCCGCGCGCCTCCAGCGACTGGATAACCTCGCCTGCGGCACCATCCTCCAGCCCTGCATAGAGTAGCGACATGCCTGGCGCAGTCGCCAGTTTCGTCACCATCAACACCGCCACAAAAACGCAGACGGTCGCGCCAGCCACCATCAGGCGGCGTCTGGTATCCAGTGCGGCCCACACGGATTGTAGCTGCTGCATGGCGAATCTCCTTCCATCGGGCTTCTGCCTTGGGCCGAGTTTTCGGACAGACCGCTTAACATTCGGTTAGTGACCTTGTGCCAAAACAAACAAGGAACAGATTTAAGGCGAGGGTTCATGTCCGACACCGCACAGGCACCGCCCCCCACGACCGGGGGCACCAAGGGCAAGCGGCGCGCAGTGCCGCTGATGCTGGGCCTTGTTGGCGCAGCGCTGATGGGTGGAGGCGCCTTTTTTGCCGTCTATTCCGGGATGATTCTGGCACCATCCTCGCCGGATGCGCGCCCTGCCCCTGTCGCCACCGATTTCGCGCATATCCCGGTCGAGAATATCACTGTTTCGCTGACACCCGGCAGCGGGGCGCGGTTCCTGCGCTTTTCCGGCCAGATCGAGGTCGCGGAACGCTCGGTTGCCGATATGGAGCGATTGCAGCCGCGGTTTCTGGACCTGATCAACACCTATCTCCGCGCGGTCGAGGTCAGCGATCTGGCCGAACCGGCAGCGATCATTCGACTGCGCGCCCAGATCCTGCGCCGGTTGCAGGTCCTGGCGGGTGACGGGCATGTGCGCGATTTCCTGATTACCGAATTCGTTCTCAACTAGGAGGGAACATGACACTTTTTATCGACATGATGGTGGGCATCGGCGCCATCCTTGCTGCTGCCTATTGCATGGTCCTGTCGCGGCGGCTGCGGGCCCTGACGCGGCTGGATGGCGATGTCGGCAGGGCAATCGCGGTCCTCTCGGCGCAGGTGGACGAATTGTCGCGCATCCTGCGCACTGCCGAACAGTCCAGCGGGCAGGCGGGGCAGGCGCTGCAACACCAGATCGCACAGGCAGAAGGGGCTGCACGCAAGCTCGAATTGCTGATGGCCGCCGGGCAAAGCGCGCCGCAGCAACGACCGGTTTCAGCCGTCGCCCCGCCTGCCGAGCCTGCCATGGGTGAGCGGGCGGACGGATTCGCGCCCTTCAGTCGGGCCGAAACCCGGTTGGGTACCGAGACGCGGTATCGGGTGCTGCGCCAGCGCGACCTTGGCGGGGCACTCCGATGAACGCGCGCCCCCGGCATCGGCGCGGCGCGTCCTCGGTCCTTGTGCTGCTTGCGGTGGTGTTTCTGGCCGCTGGCATGTCGCGACTGGGTCTGGGCGTGGCGCATGTCATCGCAGCCGAGCAGTCCACAGAGATGGTGCTGGCTGGTGCAGAATCCGGGTCTTCCGGGGCCGACCCCGGCGATCTGTTCGAAGCCCTGCGCGCCCGCGAGGCCCGCATCACCGAGGCAGAGGCCGCGCTTGCGGCACGCAGCGCCCAGATGCGCGCTGCAGAGCAGGAACTCGCGGCCCAGATCGAGGCATTGCAGACCGCTGAAGCCCGCCTTTCCGCCACATTGCAGATGACGGAATCTGCCGCCGAAGACGACCTTCTGCGCCTCACCACCGTGTTCGAGAACATGAAACCGCAACAGGCCTCGGACCTGTTCGCGCAGATGGATACCGAGTTTGCAGCCGGTTTCATCGCCCGTCTGCGCCCGGATTTCGCAGGCGAGGTGATGGCCGGGCTTGATCCGGTGATCGCCTATGCCATCAGCGCGGTTCTGGCCGGACGGCACGCGCGGACCCCGCGCAACTAGAGATGCGCGGCAGGCCAGATGACATAAGCGTTTGTTAAGGTCGTGCTGCAAGGATGAGGCCAGGGCTGTTCGGATAGCGTCCCGCAGGTGGGCGCGGCCACTCGGTTGCAAAGGGGCAAGACTGTGTTCGTGATTGTGGGAATCGTGATTGTGCTGGTCATGGTGTTCGGGGGGTATCTCGGCGCCGGAGGAACAATGGGGATCATCCTCAAGGCCCTGCCCTTCGAGATGGTGATGATCGGCGGGGCCGCTCTCGGGGCCTTCGTCATCGCCAATGACATGAGCATCATCAAGGCCACAGGACGCGATATAGCCCGTGCATTCAGGGGTCCGAAATGGAAACCGGTGGATTACCGCGATCTGCTGTGCCTGCTCTTCGAACTGATCTGGCTCGCCCGCCAGAACCCGGTCGCCGTCGAGGAACATATCGAGACCCCGGCAGACTCGTCCATCTTTGCGCGCTACCCCAAAATACAAGCCGATCATGACGCGGTCGAGTTGATCTGCGACACGATGCGTGCTGCCGCCATGAATTACGATGATCCGCACCAGGTCGAGGAAGTGCTGGACAAACGGCTGGAATCGCACAAGCAACACGCCCTCCATAGCAGCCATGCGGTTCAGGTCGTCGCCGACGCCCTGCCCGCACTCGGGATCGTGGCCGCCGTTCTGGGCATCATCAAGACCATGGGGGCAATTGACGAACCCCCTGATATATTGGGAAAAATGATTGGCGGGGCCCTGACCGGAACCTTCCTTGGCGTCTTTCTCGCCTATTGCTTCGTGGGTCCGATTGCCGGGCGCATGAATTCGATTGTCGAAGAGGATGACCATTTCTTCCAGCTTATCCGCGAGGTGCTGATTGCCAATCTGCACGCCCATCCGGCCAATATCTGCATCGAGGTTGGCCGTCAGAACACGCCGCATCACCATCGGCCAGAATTTTCCGACCTCGAAGGGGCATTGCGCGACCTCAAGAAAAGTGCGGCCTGACGATGCGCCTGCGCGGACTTTTTCCATCGCTGGGCTGGCCGTCGCTCCGGTCTGTGATCCAGGCCATTCCTGGCATCGTGGCCGGCGCTGTTGCCGGGTCCGTGCTGGCGGCCCAGACAACCACACTCTCTGTGCGCGGCGGCGAGCATGCCGACTTCACGCGCCTAGTCATCCATCTGCCTGAAGCGAATCACTGGCGGCTAAGCCTGTCCGAACGTAGCGCAACATTGCAGGTCACAGGCCCACCGCTGCAATTCGATCTTGCGCAAACATTCGCCCGCATCCCGCGAACCCGGTTGCGCAACGTCACCGCGCAGCCGGACGCGCTGCTGCTGGACCTCGCCTGCGATTGCCAGGTGCGCGCATCCGAGGATATTCCGCAATTTCTGGTCATCGACATCATTGGCAGCACGCTCATTGCATCCACCCCCGCGCGCGCGGCCTTGCGTCCAGAACCGCGCCCGGAAAACCCCACAGCGCCCCGCGCAGCCGAGGCCACGCGCGCCGGTCAAGTGCTGGCCCGCGCGCTGCGCGACCGTAGCATACGCGACCCTGCGAGCACATCGCTGACCTTGAAGCAGTTCTTTGATACTGCCCAGATTGCTGCCCCTGCCCAGCCCCTCGGGACCGACCGACAACCGCCCGTGCGCAGCGCCATCACGGACGAGATCGGGCGCGCGCTTGCGGGGTCTGTGGCACTTGGCCTGTTGCAGGGGAATGAGGCATTCGCCGGGGGCGAGCGGGCGGCTGACATGGATCAGCAGACCGAGGTTGGCCGGGACTTCGGCACGCCTGATGCACATATCAGCATCGCCCCTGCAGGCCACGACAGACTGGAGAGCGGAGCAAACAGCCCATCAGATGCCCATGACACCTGCCGCGATGCCGAACTGGTCGATATCGCGCTCTGGGGGCGCGGCTTTCTGCCGGACAAGGGCGTTTTCACCATCGCCGAATTGTATGGCGAGCGCGACGTGCCGGATCCGGACCACATACGCGACCTGGCGCGCTATCTGTTGTATCTGGGCTTTGGTGCCGAAGCTCGGATGGTCACGCAACTGCACGCAGAACCCTCGCGCGATGCATATCTGCTTGGCCAGATCGGGTATCTTGTCGATCTGGAGCCCGTTCCCGAACCCGACGCGATCATCGCCCTGCACGGATGCAGCCCGGTCAGCACATTCTGGGCCTTTCTTGCTGCGCCAACTGACGGAAATGGCGCGTTCCTACGCGCGGACATGCTGACACAGGCTGTCCAGAGCTTGCCGCCCCATCTGCGCATCCATCTGGGCCCCGCGGTGATCCAGCGCCTGACATTGCTGGGAGAAAGCGATGCAGCGCAGCTTGTGCGGGCTGCAGTCGACCGGGTTGCGCAAACGCCGACGCCCGCGCTTCAACTGGCGCGCGCGGCGCTGGATCTGGAAACCGGCACCGCCGAGGATGGGATTCGCGCCGAGGGACTGCTCGCCCCCGAACAGTCGGATGAGGCGCTTCTTTTCCTGCTCGACCGGCGCGAAAGAGAGAGTCGGGCGCTTGAACCGGGGCTGCTGGCACTTGCGCAGGACCGGCTTTTGGCATTGCGCGGAACCGAAGCGGGGCAGCGTGTTGCCGGTCATGTGCTGCGTGCGATGCTGCGCGCCCACGCGTTCAACGACGCATGGGCGTTTCTGGAACAGCACCCCCCCCATTTGCGCGATGCCCATCACGTTGCTGCACATCAGGACCTGTTGCGCGCGATCACACAAAAGGCCGATGATCCGACCTTTCTGACACTTGTCTTTGCGCAGGGTCCGTGGCGCGCGTTCTCGCTTGATCCGGCACTTCGCGACGCCGTAGCCGAGCGGCTCGAATCGCTTGGGTTCTACCAACAAGGCGCATTGATGCGCGTGCAAGACGAAGTGTCGACCCGAACGGGCACCCCCGCAGCGGAGCAGAATGCCACCACCGCTGAGGGCACAGATGCGGCGCCCCCCGAAACCGACCGGTTGGCAGACGCGCCGCCTGCCCTTTACGCGCCGACACAAGCAACCGCCCCGCTGTCGCACGGCGCTGAGGCGCTGGCACTTGACCGCGCGCGTGCGGCACAGGCGCTGCTTGCCGGGGCGCAGGACGCAGCATCGCCGACAGCGCCGGAAGCCGCCACCCGACACGGCGCAGAGCCAGCGTCAGTGGACGAAACCACACTGCCCGAGCCTGACAGCGAAGCCGACATGGCTGTGCCGGAACCGGATGAACGGACGCGCATGATTCCCGGCCAAACACCAGCACCCGCCCCCGAAGGTTTGCTGGGGCAAGGCCGCGCAGCTCTGGCCGAAAGCGCAGCGCTCCGGGACCGTGTGCAATCCTTGCTGGGCGCGCCAGACACGCCCTGACCTGTGTCGAGTAATGCAAAGCGGCGTCTGGCCAAGCGCATCTCGCGTGGCGGGACCAGCAATCCGTGTTCCACACCGCCAGCGCATGGCCCTGCGCAATGCGGCCATGAACAGACAGGTGCGGATGTCCGGCGACACCCTCCGCCCACCGGGAAGCCTTTCAGTCACAACTGGCGGATCAATGCGGTCCCGGACGGACCAGATCGACAGCCCGCTGTGCAGCAATAATCACCCTTCATCAGGTGCCGGGCGACGACTGCCATCATACAGCCTTGCAAGCCGATAGGAGTTCTGAGTTAATGCCGCCATGCGAACATGGACGGATGATGAACTGGCGATGCGCACCCGCACAAGGTTGCCTGACAACCTGAACAGCCTGCGCAAAGGCCAGGTCGTGACAACTGCTGAACGGCGACCAAGGGATGCGGATTGTCACAGCCTGGGGCGGAGTTGCCGGATGAACAGTTTAGAGCAAGCGGCAATGGCTGCGGCACCGGATAAAAGCCGTCAGATGCGGTGGCGCGCGTTCGGCAGAGCGCCCAGAAGGCTGGCCAAGGGTATCGCCACCTTTCATGCGCCTTGCGCAGATTGCACCCGCGTTTCCAGACCCGATCCGGACCCCGCCGTGCTCCACTCTACCGCGCGCGCATGCTGAAAGCCGGGTATGGATCGTCTGACTGATTTTCTTCGCTTCAACGCCTCTTGGCTGGCCGCCGGGTTTCTGCTGACCTTTGCGTCGAGCATTGGGCAGACGTTCTTCATCTCGGTTTTCGCCGGCGAGATCCGCGCCGCCTACGGTCTGACGCATGGCGGTTGGGGCGCGATCTATGCCGTGGCGACAGCAGGGTCTGCCGTGGTCATGGTCTGGGCGGGAAGTCTGACCGACCGCTTCCGCATTCGCCATATCGGCGTCATCATTCTTGCAGGGCTGGCCCTGTCTGCTGCGGCCATGTTCTGGATCAGCTCTGTCTGGTTGCTGGCCCTGACCATCTTCTTGCTGCGCCTGTTCGGGCAGGGGCTGATGGGGCATTGTGCAATGGTGGCAATGGCGCGCTGGTTTGTCGCGCGGCGCGGGCGGGCCGTGTCGATTGCGGGGCTAGGTGTGGCGTCGGGCGAAGCGCTGCTGCCGATCGGCTTTGTCGCGCTGATGGGGCTGTTCGACTGGCGTTTTCTGTGGCTGCTGGCGGCCGTAGCCTTGCTGGCCCTTGTCCCCGTCTTGTGGTCGCTCTTGCGGCTGGAGCGCACGCCACAATCGCACGCGCAGGACAGTGGCAGCATGGGCATGGCGGGTCGCATGTGGACCCGGACCGAAGCATTCCGTCACCCCGTTTTCTGGCTGATGATGCCAGCCTTGCTGGGTCCCGCAGCCTGGAATACGGCGTTTTTCTTTCAGCAGGTGCCCCTTGCCGAAGCCAAGGGCTGGACTCATGTCACACTGGTTTCGCTGTTTCCGCTGTTCACGATGACCAGTGTGGCTTTCATGCTGACAGCCGGAGGGTTGGTAGACCGGCTTGGCAGCCCGCGTCTGGCCGGGGTCTATCTGCTGCCGCTGGTGGCGGGGTATCTTCTCTTTGCCGCGGCCGAGAGCGTGGTATCAGGCGCAATCGGCATTATCCTGATGGGTATGGGTGGGGGTCTTCATGTCACGATGATGGGCACATTCTGGGCCGAAGCCTTTGGTACGCGCCACATCGGGGCGATTCGCGCCATGATGGTTGCCTTCATGGTGCTGGGCACGGCTCTGGGGCCCGCGCTGACCGGGGTGCTGATTGATCTGGGATTTGACTTTTCGGTGCAAAGCTATGGAATCGCGGTTTACTTTGCCATCGCTGCGGGATTTGCAGGGGTTGCAGGGCGCAAGGTCGGCGCGGCACTGGTGCCGCAGCCAGCGCCCGGCGCTGACCCAACCTCGGCAACCTGATGATGGGGATGGGTAGCACAGAGAGACCGGAACGTGACAGCAACGACTGGCCGATGCGCATGACCGACCACCCAGAGCGCTGCCCGGTTTGCGACGCGGCAGATATCGCACCATTCATGACCGTCAGACACTGCGCATACTGGCGTTGCAATACCTGCGACGCACGTTTTCTGGCCCCGGAACACTACCTGTCGCGCGACGCGGAACAGTCCCATTATCTGACCCACGAAAACCGCATCGATGATCCGCGCTACCGCCTGTTTCTGTCAAGGCTGGCCAATCCGCTGCTGAACCGGCTGCCGCCGGCATCCAAGGGGCTGGATTATGGATGTGGCCCCGGCCCGGCCCTTGCTGAAATGCTGCGCGAGGCCGGACATGCGGTCGCGCTTTATGACCCGTTCTTTGCGCCTGACCCTGTTCCCCTGTCGGCGACCTATGATTTTGTCACCTGCACCGAAACAGCCGAGCATTTCCACAAGCCGCATGCCGAGTTTGCCCGCCTGCGCGCCCTTGTGCGCCCCGGCGGGTGGCTGGCCGTGATGACCTGCTTTCAGACCGATGACAGCCGCTTCGCGGCATGGCATTACCGCACGGACCCCACTCATGTTGTCTTCTACCGCGAGGTGACATTTCAACATGTTGCGCAGAGTTGGGGATGGGCGTGTCAGGTGCCTGTGAAGGATGTGGTCCTGATGCAGCGCCCGGTGGATGTAGCGTGACCACGTGGATGCATGAACAGCGGTTGCAGGCGGCGTTTGACGCGGTCATAGGGTCAGGGGCCTGCCGCGTGGTGGATCTGGGCTGCGGCGATGGCGATCTGTTCCTGCGGCTGGCCGCACATCCCGCTATCCAGGAGCTTGTCGGGGTCGATATCTGCACAGAGTCGCTGGAACGCCTGAAGGCCCGCCTTGCAAAACTGCCTGCCCCAACCGGCAGAACCGAATTGCGCGCCGGGTCCATGACCGTGGCGCACCCCACGCTTTCCGGGTTTGATTGTGCGACCCTGATCGAGACGATCGAGCATATCGACCCGTCACATCTGTCGCAACTGGAGCGCGCCGTTTTCGGGCAGATGCGTCCGCGCATGGTTGTCCTCACAACCCCCAATGCCGAGTTCAATGTTCTTCTGGGGGTGCCCCGGCACCGGTTCCGCCATCCTGACCACCGGTTTGAGTGGCCCCGCGCGCGGTTCAGACAATGGGGTGACAGGGTCGGAAAGGCGTTCGGCTATGAGGTTGCCTATAGAGACATTGCTGGGTGCCACCCCGACCTTGGCGGCGCGAGCCAGATGGCCGTGTTCGAACAACGCCGCTGACGCCACTAGGCAGATGCCGCCCGGCACCAAATTTCCCTGGCCGGTCTCAAAGGCATCTCCTGCTGTTGCATCGCGTCCATCCGGCTCAAGCGACCGACGCTTTGCTGGTCCAGTTCAACGGGTCGCCGATCTGCCCAAGTCTGTTCGGAACTCGCACGCAACTGGTTTGCTTCGGACACAAGAAGCGGTCGGTAGCGTTGTGCCAACTCAGCGTCGGTGGGTTCGGTCATGGCATCAGCGTAGCAAGACCACCGGCACCTTGCACGACCGGATCATCGCGGTCGTGGTCGAACCGATGATAAGGGTGCGAATGCGCGAATGGCCATAAGCGCCCATGACCAGCATATCGAAGCCCGCCTCATCGACCAGCTTGCCCAGCGCGGTTTCCGGCTGACCCGGCATAACCGAGGTCTCTGCCTGCAGTCCGGCAGCTTTCAACTGCGCTTTTGCATCTTCCAGCCCCTTCTTGACGTCGTTTGTCGCGGTCCCGACGGTCACGACATGCACCTGCAACCCCTGAAACAGCGGGCTGCGGGAAATATGGTCCACGGCTTTCATGGCTGATGCGCCGCCATCATAGGCGACCAGAACTTTCGAGATGGGCTTGAATGCGCGCGAGGCAACAAACACAGGTTTCGTGCTCGCGCGGATAATGCGTTCCAGGTTGGACCCAAGATGACCCTTGGCGAAATCCGCCGCCTCGCCACGTTTGCCAACCATGATGACGCGGGCGTCTTTCTCGA
>SKRW01000194.1 GCA_007118295.1 Paracoccaceae bacterium
AATACTCATACCCCCGCCAGCAACAGGCACCACCCGGGAATGGCGTCCTGCGCGCGGGGCGCAAGCGGGTTGGTGGGTGGGGCGCGTAGCCCCGCGCGCAGGATGTCCCCTCACCGCCCCCGCCGCAGATAGACATAATATGCCCCGCTTCCTCCATGGCGCGCATGGGCCTCGCGGATCTCCAGCACCACACCGCCAAGGGGTGCCATGCGCAACCATTGCGGCACATCATGCTTCAGCGCGCCGGGGCGGCGCGGGATCGGGCCGTCATCAGTCACGGTCTTGCCCTTGCCGGTAATCACCAGCACCAGCCGCAATCCCTGAACCTGCGCGCGCAGGATAAACCCGTTCAACGCAGAATGCGCCTGCGACAGCGTCATGCCGTGCAGATCAATCCGCGCCTCGGGGGTCAGTTTGCCCCGGCTCATGCGCTGGAACTGCCGTTTGTCCATCTGCACCGGAATGCGCGACAGGGCTTCGCTCAGCGGGTGCGCCAGATCATGTCCCGGTGGCGGGCCTGCCGGGTTGGGCCGCAGGGATTGCCCTGTCAAAGATGCCGTCTTCCGCATCGGGGGCTGGGGCGCTGGCTGCGACGGCACCTCGTCAAAGATATGGGCAAGGTCAGACGCGAGAGGCCGCGTGGTCTTTGCCACACGGCCCCAAATCTCACGGTCGTCATCCGACAATCGCCGCTTTCGGCTCATTCGCCTGTGGCCACCAGCTTCCAGTTGGGGCTATCCGAGTTCATCTCGCGCGCGAAGGTCCAGACATCCTTCTGACGCTTGATCGCATTTGGATCACCATCGACAATCTCGCCCGTCTCGGCCTTGCGTACGGCAGAGGTCAGTTCGCCCACGAATTTGATCGTGATCTCGCCCTCGGTCGTGTCCTCATCAAAAACCGCCTCGACGATTTCCAATTCGCGCAACCCCACAAAGGTCGCCTCGACCAGCAGACCTTCGCGCTCGCGTATCTGCACTACTTCATCGAAACTGTTGAACACATCGCGCGACAGGAACGGCAACACCGAGTCCAGATCCGAGGATTCAAACGCCATCAGGATCATCTCATAGGCACCGCGCGCACCCTGAAGAAACTCATCCACACTAAAGGTCGGGTCCACGGCCTTCATGCGGCTCAATGCCTTGGCCGAGTCGGACCCTTCGGGCACATGATCCGTGATATCTGTATCCGGCCCTCCCTCGATAACTTCAAAGCGCGGCTTGCTGCTGATGGGTTCGGCACCATCCTGTCGCGGCAGCGGGTTCTGCTCGAACCCGTCACGCGATCCCAGCACTGCGCGCAATCGCAGGATCAGAAAGACGGCTATACCGGCAAGTATCAGTAACTGGATCACGGCAGGTTCCATTGTTTCCTCGGCCCGGGGTTGGTAAGGCGGGTCAGATGCCTATGTAAGGTGGCAAGCGGGGCGAGTCCACCATATGCGACCATAACGCAGGGACGAAAGGGTAACTTATGTGGATTTTAGTTGCGATCCTTGCAGTGCCGATCATCGAGATTGCCCTTTTCGTGCAATTTGGGCCCCAGATCGGGGTTCTGGGCACTTTGGGCGAAGTTGCGCTGACCGCCCTTCTCGGTGTGGTCCTGATGCGGCGCGAACCCCAGCGCAATGCCACGGATCTGCGCGCCGCCCTCGCGCGCGAACAAAGCCCGGCAAGCCCGCTCGCGCATTCGGCGCTGCGCATGTTCGGTGCGGTGCTGCTTGTTCTACCGGGGTTTTTCACCGATGCGCTCGGCCTCTTGCTGCTGGTGCCGCCGCTGCGGACCTTGCTGCTGACGCAGATCGTGACACATCTTCACACCTCGCAAGTGCGCACCAAGGCAACGATCATCGAGGGCGAATACGAGCGCCATCCGCCCGAATCCGCGCCCCTGAACGACCGGATACCTGCGCCGGAAAAGCGGGATTGAGCCGCCGGGGCCACGCTGCTAAACACCTCGCCAGAATTTGATCACAAATACGACAGGAGTCTCTGATGACCGACACGGACCAACAGGGCAACGGCGCGGCCGCTGCAACGACACCCCCAAAGGTGAACATGCGCATTCTCGCGCAATACATGCGCGATCTCTCGTTCGAGAATGTCGCCGCTCAGAAAAAACTTCAGGGTGGCAATGTGCAGCCTGACATTCAGGTTCAGGTCAGCCTGGACGCGAACAAGCGCGAAGCCGAGAACCAGTATGAGGTCGGCACCAAATTCAAGATCACGTCCAAGAACAAGGCAGATGATCAAACCCTGTTCATCATCGAGCTGGATTACGTGGGTCTGTTCACGATCGAAGGCGTGCCGCAGGAACAGATGCACCCTTTCCTGCTGATCGAATGCCCGCGCATGATCTTCCCTTTCGCGCGGCGGATCATCTCGGATGTCACACGCGATGGCGGCTTCCCGCCGCTCAATCTCGATACGGTGGATTTCCTCGCGCTCTACAAGCAGGAATTACAGCGTCAGGCAGCCCTCAAGGCAGGGCAGCAAGGCGGCGCGGAACCTGTCGCAAACTGATCTGCCATCAGCGCCCGGCTGTGCCGGGCGCTGTCATGACCCTGCGTATTTGCGCCACAGCGCGTTTTCACCCAATCCCGCAACGAAACTCTTGTGAGCAGCGCGCTCGGCCTCGGTCAGGCGCGGCGCAAGGGGCGCGGCACGTCTGGGCAGCGGCGCGCGCGGCGTGAACCCTGCCGCACCCTCGCGGACCGGCTCGGATGACAGGGCGAAATCAGGCTGCTGCCCCCCCAGCAATTCCAGATAGACTTCTGCCAGAATCTCGCTGTCCAGAAGCGCCCCGTGCTTGGTTCGCGCCGAATTGTCGATCCCGAACCTGCGGCACAATGCGTCCAGCGACGCGGGCGAGCCGGGGAATTTCTTGCGCGCGAATGTCAGCGTGTCAAAGGCCTGTTCCGGTGGCAGCAACGGCTTTGACAGCCATCCCAGCTCAGCATTCAGGAATTTCATGTCAAAGGCCGCGTTATGGATCACCAGCCGGTCACTGGCGACAAAATCTAGAAACGCATCGGCAATCTGTGCGAATAACGGCTTGTCGCGCAGAAACTCCGCGCTCAGCCCGTGAACCTCAAAGGCACCTTCGGGCATGTCGCGTTCAGGGTTGATGTATTGGTGATACGTCCGCCCTGTCGGCATCAGGTTGACCAGTTCGACCACACCGATCTCCACGATCCGGTGCCCCTCGGACGGTTCAAACCCGGTGGTTTCGGTGTCCATCACCAGTTCACGCATGTTTCTGTTTCGCCTCCAGTGTTTCTACCAGATTTTGCACGGCCTTGCGCGTGGTGTCCATATCCAGTGTTTCAATCACGAAATCAGCGCGCGCGCACTTTTCGGCATCGGGCATCTGCCGGGCGAGTATCTGCTCCAGATGCGCAGGCTCCATCCCCGGACGCGCCAGCACGCGTGCGCGCTGCACCTCTGGCGGGGCGGTCACGACCAGCACCCCGTCCATATCCGCGCCGACCTCAAATAACAGGGGTATGTCCAGTACGACCAATGGGCCTCTGACTTGCGCGATAAACGCCTCGCGGTCCTGTGCGACCAGCGGATGCACGAGCTGTTCCAGCGTTTTCAGCGCAGTCGCGTCCCGCGCGATCCAGTCTTTCAGCGCGGCCCGGTCCACCCCATCCGGCCCGACCGCATCAGGACAGACCGCGCCCACTGGACCCACTGCTGCCCCGCCGGGACCATAAAGCCGATGCACAGCCGCATCCGCGTCCCAGACCGGCACGCCAAGCGCGCGAAAGAACCCGGCCGTGGTGCTCTTGCCCATGCCAATAGAACCGGTCAGACCCAAACGATAGGTCATGGCGCCAGAACAGCGGCGCGTAGCGCCGGCGTGACCTGTGGTGTCCTGCCGAACCAGCGTTGAAATCCGGGCACGGCCTGATGCAGCAACATGCCCAAGCCATCAACGACAGTGCAGCCCTGCGCGCGCGCGTCACGCAGCAGGTTGGTTTCCAGCGGCGTATAGACCAGATCCGTCACGGCCATGTGCGCGCGCAGGGCCGACACCGGAAAATCCAGCGATGGCTGGCCTTGCATTCCCAGTGACGTGGTGTTGACGACCAAAGTCGCCCCATCTGCCGCGGCCGCACGGTCTGCCCAATCAACGATCACTATCGGCGCTGCAAGCTCTGCCGCCAGACCATCGGCGCGGCTGCGGGTGCGATTGGTCAGCCGTATCTCGGGCACCCCTGCGGCGGCCAGCGCGACCAGCACCGCCCGCGCAGCACCCCCCGCCCCCAACACCAGCGCAGGGCCAGACGTGGCATCCCATACAGGCGTTGCGTCGCGCAGATTGGCCATGAAGCCATAGCCATCCGTATTGTCCGCCTCGATCCGGCCATCGATAAACTGCAACGTGTTCGCGGCCCCGATCGCGCGCGCTTCTGGGGTGACATAATCG
>SKRW01000333.1 GCA_007118295.1 Paracoccaceae bacterium
CGCAATCAGATGGCCGCAGGTGGCGCTGGACACCGCCACGAAGAACCAGATCAGCACGATGCGGAACACCTCGCCCACCGATCCGGACAGAAGGGCCGCGCCAAGCGCAATCAGCGCCAGACCCAGCCCGTCAGCCTTGGTCAGGGCATGCAGGCGGCAATAGATGTCGGGAAAGCGCAGCAATCCGACCGTGCCCGCGATAAAGAAGACGGTCCCAAACGCCATCAGGCTTGCAGCGAAAACCTCCAGCATCACGCACCTTTCCGCGAGGCCAGCACAACAAAGGCCACCAGTGTCACGGCAGCCAGCAGCGCGAAGACCATCGCCACATCCAGCAGCGCGGGCATGTCCATCAACCGCGCCAGAATAAGCAGGATCGCCACCGCCGCCGTGCCGAACAATTGCGCCGCCAGCATCCGTTCCGCCGGTGCAGGGCCACGAAACACACGCACCAGCCCGGCCAGAATACTGACCAGCAGGATCACCAGAAGGATGGCAAGAAACTGGGTCATCGAAAGTCTCCATTCCTGAGTGTCAGCGCAAAGAGCGCCGCGATCCGCGCCTCCAGCGCACCCAGATCCGCCTCCAGATCAGCGCGTGTGTCGAGCATGTGGACCACCAGCGCATCGCCCTCGATCTCTGCGGAAAGCGTGCCGGGCAGCAGCGTTATGCAATTGACGAACATCACCCGCGGGGCACCGCCGGGCAGGGTCAGCGGGTAGCGGCGAAACCCCGGACGCAAGGGCATCTGCGGCGAGAATGCGCGGATGGACACATCGACGGCCCCCCGCACCGATTGCACGGCAAACCACGCAACAAAGGTTGCCGCGCCAGTCGGCGACAGGTGCCAGCCGGGTCTTTGCGGCAGCACGAAGACGAGGGCGGCGCCCAACAACACGGCTGGCGCACCAAACACCCATGCATCCAGCCGCCAATCGCTCAGCATGCCCCAGATCACGGCCAGCACCAGCAACTTGACCACAAAGCGCCGCATCAGCGCGGCACCTGTGCGCGGACTGGCGGCGTGCGACACAACCGGTGCGGGCGGTTGCGCGATCAGTGCACGGTCCCCGCCAGACTGTTTATGCTGCGCCTTCTGAGTCGACATATCGGCACTCATTATTCTCTTCCCGGCAGCGTGTAACGACATGGCCCCCTGACCAGCGCACAAGGGGGGCTGCCTGTCCGGTCCCGGCGCGGATCGTCACGAGGTGCGGATCAGGTCCCGCACAGTCTATCAACATACGCCCGCGGGCGCGGTTTCATCCAGTGTCATGCAAAAAATGTCAGCCACACTGACAGGTTTTCGCCACCTCTCACGGTCAGGTGAGGACGGGATGATATCTGCAACCCATGCGTTCTTGAAGCATCATCAACCTGAAAAACCGAGGAGATGCCCATGTCCATGACCGCCAATACCCCGCCGAACCTGCGGACCAGCCAGCGCAAGGATGGCGTGATCGGCCTGTGGGGCCGCATGTTCTATCGCGACCCGGACGCCTATGAAGCCTGGCTGAGAGAGCGCGACATGATCATCATAACGGCAGCGCTGATGCGCCTCTCCGAACGGCAGTTGAACCGGCTTGGCATGTCCCACGGCACGCTTGCGCTGGATGTCGAGGATCTGACACGGCAAGCACAGCGCAACGAGCGGCTGACCGCAGACATCCTGCAACTGGTCGCGAGCGATGACAGCTACAAGGCAATTGCGGCGGAATAACCCCTGCCACAGCAACGCGAAGAAACCGGGCGGAGAGCCCGGTTTTTTTGTGCCCGGCGTGTTGGCCTTGTGCGCGGCACAACAGAAAAAGCCCCGGCGCCTGGGCCGGGGCAGTCGGGCAAGACAACAGGGCGCGGGGTCAGCGGCTGGCCCGGATCACGCGCGCCACTTCGTCGAGTTGCAGGATTGCACGCTTCAGATAAAATCCCTGAAGATGCAGGTGATTGGCCAGAAAACTGTTGGCCCCTGAACTGTTCAGCACAATCAGCGGCTTTTGCTGCGATGCCTCGCGCAGGCTGTCCAGCGCCTGCTGCCAGACCCGCGTCAGGCCCATGCCACGGATGACGCCCTCGAAATCACGCCCCATCTCGCGCAGCAACAGGTATGAGGCATACGCCATGCCCTTGTTGAAATAGAAGATATCATCCGACACGAAATCAATGATGAAGCTGTCGCCGCTGACATGATCGTCCACCAGTGCTGCGCGCGAGCCCAACTCGCTGGCCAGCCGCTCGACCGTGATGGCCAGTGCGTCTGGTCTGGTCTCGAAAACGGCCAGTCCCTGCGCAACCCGCTTGTTGTAATTGCGCAGGGCACGCGCGGCTGCATCATATTGGGTATCGGCAGGCTGGATCGGCAGAAGGGACTGGTCGAAGTCGAACATCCAGACATCTGTGGGAAACTGTAGCAGGCCGGTCGCGCGCTCCAGATCACTGTCGATTGCCGATGAGCCGCGCAGCCGTCCGATCTGGTTTTCCATTTCCAGCGTGAACCGGCTGATGGCCCGCATCATGCCGCGCTGGAAATTGGGCATGTTGTCCAGAAATGCCGTCGGAAAGAAGATCGGGTCATTCGCTGTCCAGCGATTGTCGCTCACCTCGCGCTGGATCAGCGCCTCGGCCATGTTGACTGCATGACTGCCGCCCTCGACTGGCGCTGGCGGAGCGAAATCCAGATCCGCATCAACCCGGTGCATCAGATTGCCGATCACGCCGAAATACAGCATGAAAACTGCGGCGATGAACCAGAAACTGCGCTTGATGACAGTGCGCGGCCTTGTTCCGAAGATCATGCCCGGCACGGACGGGGCAGGCCGCGTGGCCGGAACCTGTGGCCGGATGATCAGATCATTTCCCATGACGCTCTCCGTTCCTGAGTTGCCAGATATACGCATCAGAACCCGGTTTAATCCCGCGCCGCCGGTCACGGTTTTTCTTCCCGCAGCATTTTTTGGATGAAACTGCCGCGTCGCGCGTATGTCCTGAAAAACAAGGATCGCGCAATGAACCTGACCACCGAATTGCACACCCATGTCCAGAGCTTGCGCCGCTACGCGCTGGTGCTGACCCGCGATTCAGTCGCTGCGGATGATCTGGTGCAGGAAACATTGCTCAAGGCCATTGCCAAGGCCGATACTTGGCATCCGGGCAGCGACCTGCGCCCCTGGCTGTTCCGGATCATGCACAACACGCATATCAGCGATCTTCGCCGCGCCAAGACCCGTTCGGATGCCGCGCCCGACCTGCCCGACCCGGTCGCGCGCGAATGTCAGGAAACGCAACTCGAACTCAAGCAGGTTCTAGATGCGCTGGATCAGCTGCCCGAAGCGCAGCGCAAGCCCATCATCCTCGTGGCATTGCGTGAGATGAGCTATGCCGAGGCCGCGCGCGCGCTGGATGTGCCGCTTGGAACCTTCATGTCGCGCTTGGGTCGCGGACGCGAGGCGCTGCGCAACATCATCAACGGGGTAAGCAAGGGCAAGCTGGCGCTTCTCAAACGCAAGGAGGGCAGCGTATGAGCGGTCCAAAAGACACGGAAACGTCGCTCGCGGATGATCTGGACCTGATGGCCTATGTCGATGGCACGCTCCCGCCCGAGAAAATGGCAGAGATCGAGGCACGCCTCGCCCACGATGCGGACGCGCGCGACGCTGTCGCACAATGGCGACACCACGACAATCTGATCCGTCAGGTTGCATCAGCGGCAGAGCATCAACCTGCCAGCTTGCAGATCGCCACGCTGGAGCGCGAACTGGCTGCCAGGCTCAAGGCGCGGCGCTGGCGTGCGCGCCTGCTTGTGCCATCCCTGCAACGGATCGCCGCAAGTGTGCTGATCTTTGCCGCAGGCTGGGCCGCGCATGGATACTTCGCGTCGCCCGGTTCATTCCTCGCCACGGCCCACCCGCAATTCGTGGACCCGACCGTGCTGGGCCATTATGGCTACAAGCAGGCCGCCTTTGAACGCGCGCGCTTTGACGCAGCCGACATGGACAGCGCGCTTGACTGGATGTCTGAACAAATGCAGGCCAAGATCGACAGCCCGCGCCTTGCACGGCTGGGATATGAGGTCGAATCCGCGCGGCTGATGGTGGATGATGATATTCCGATTGCCATGTTCTACTTCAGAAATGCCGAGGACGAGCGCGTCACAGTCTCGATGACACCCCGGCAAAGCGATCAGCCTGCCTACAGGCTCAGGGTCGTGAACATGGCAGAGGACAACATCGCCTACTGGAGCAGCGATGCCATGCATTACACCGTGGTCGCCAATGTCGAGCGCGGGCGGCTAACGACAATCGCAGCGGCCGTTCCGGACTGACACAGCCCCGCCTGACCCGGGCCTGCGCCCCGCCCTGTGATCGTAAACGCCTGATTGCGGGCCTGTTGTCTTTGGACAGCGGGTA
>SKRW01000253.1 GCA_007118295.1 Paracoccaceae bacterium
GCGCTGCGGGCCGAATTGCGCAAATCCGGCCCGGCTCAGGCCCCGATCGCGCGCTTGATCCATTCACGCGATTCCGGCAATGCGGCTGCGAGTTGCGGAAAGTCGTTGATGCACAGAAACTTGCTGCCGCCCGATGTCGCCCGGTGCAGCGTGGCGCGCATATCCTGCGGTGAAATCTGCGTCTCTGCACCAGAGCGCACATGCAGGTGATCCTTGGTGGCAATGCTGACAAAACTGCCAGCGCGGATGGCGGCATGGTTGTGCAGGGCCATCGGCTGGAATTGTGCCAGATCACGGAACGGGTGCGAAATACTGGCGACAAAGGCATCATGATGGCTTGCAAACAGGTTTGCCAGAAGCGTGCGGCGCATGGGATGCACGACATGCGCGCTGGCCCACATATGCGCAGGGCTGAATCCGGCCAGCCGCGCGGCTGAAATCTGGGTAAAGTGGTTGAACAGCGCCGGGTCCTGCAAACTGGCCTCGTCTTCGGCTAACGCGCTGTAATCCACCCATTTGCCCCGCAGGACCGGATGGCCATGATGAAACACGTCTTCCGGCAGCAGGCGCCCCGTCAGGAAGACGTCATCATTGAAATACAGAAACGCGTCAGCAAGTCCGGGTATGCGCCAGAGCATCGCCTCGATCGACAATGAGTTGAAGGTCGGCAGGGCCTGTTCATATCCTGCGAAGATCACCGAGTGATCAATGATCGTGAGGCGCTTTTGAATCTGGGGCGGAACGGCTGACAGATCCGGCGTCTGTGCATCGGTCACCAGCCAGACATGCCGCAGCCACGGCGCGTGATTGGCAAGTCCCGTCAGGCAATAGGTCAATTCGTCACTGCTGCCCCAGCGATGCGGATTCAGGCCGTTGGGGTGGAGTCGGCTGGCCGCCTGCGCGCGCCGTGCGCGGCGTCTGGCAATATGTGCCGGATCAGAACCATCCACCCATGTGATGACAGCATCTATCGCGGTTTCCGGTTCGGATGTCATATGTGTCTTCGTCAGTTGGTCAGTTGGTCAGTTGGTCAGTTAAAGTCGAATACTGGCCAACTGCACAGAACACAGAACGGCACCGTTTGTTGCCATTTATGTCGCCAGCCCGGAAAGCCCAGACGAATAATCTGGTTTGTCCCAACTGGGTCCCAACTGGCCCACTATTCCTGAACAACATAGGCTGATTTCGCTGTCGGGACAGTGTTTGTGCATCAGTTCAATGGCGGTCGGACGCGCAGGACGGCAGCACCTTGCCCTGTGCCACGGCAGACGCGCCGGAATGTCATGTGTCTAAAGGGCGGCACGCCAGAAGCGAAAGCGCCCTTGCCCGGTGACTTCCCGCGCAAGGTCATGCTCCTCGAACCATGCCAGGTTGCGCTGCACGGTTGCCCGGCTGGCCCCGGTCAGCGCCTCGGCCATGGGAGCCGAGGCCATCGGCCAGTCGCGCAGGACCGTGATCAGGCGCGCCGGGGTCCGCCCGGACAGCGGTGCCGTGACGGCAACGGCGCGCGCCTCCCAGGCTTCGACCCTGTCCAGCATTCGCAGTGCAGCGCGCAGTGCATCCTCGACCCCGTCCATCCAACTGCGCAACCGCCTGCCGGGTGTTCCCCCGCCGCGCAACGCAGCCCCCCCGCCCATGGCCAGCGGAGCAAACAGCGCGCCACCCTGCGTTGCATCGGCCGCAATTCGCGCCGCAACGACCGCCCCCTCCAACCGCGCATGGGCCGTCGGTTCGTCATCCGGCCAATGCGACAGGCCCATCGCAGCACGGGTCAGAGGGTGCAACCCCTGCGCATGTGCCATCAGCGCCAGCCATCCGTCCAGCCGGTCAGGCAGTGCGTGCAGTTCGCCGCTGTCCTGACGGCCCAGAAACTCGGCCAGCCCGGCTTCTGGTGCGGCCCCGCCTGACAGCCTGCGAAAGGCTCACGCCGCGCGCTGCAGCGCGGGCGCATCCTCCTGCACACTGCTCAGCCGCAATGCCACCCACAGCGCCAGCCGGTCCGGCACCACGCGCACCCCCGCCCATCTCGCTGGCTTCCAGTAGGGCCAGCCGGTGACGCCACCCCTCTGGCCCGCGGTCCAGTCGGTCATCCAGCGCCCCAAGCCGCGCCGCGACCTCGGCCAGACGACGGGCCTGGCCTGCTTCGGCTTCGGCCCAACTGGTAATCAGCGTGGATTCGGACTGCTCGGCCCGCGGCAGCGGTGCCAGATGGTCGGGCTCCAGTTCGGGCGCGGGCGGCAGGAACCACAGGTCGGGTTCGCCATCTTCCGTATCGTCACTGGTCTGCAGGTAGGGGGGCGCGTGGGCATACCCGCAAGATATCGTTGTTTGTGACCTGCGGATAGCAAAAAAGGGGCGTCGCCTCTGCACCGGTGGCACTACGCCGCGTGACGCTTTAACAGAAGTTTAACCAATCCGCCGCCATGCTGTCCGTACAGGAGAATCTTCCGGGGGCGGAACGCATGTCATACGCAATTATGCTGAGTGTCACGATCATCGTCAGCGCGTCGCTGGTCGTTCTGGGCTCGCTTGCGATCATTATGGGTGCCATGCGTCCGCGTCCGGCCAATGATGGCGCGCTGGGACAGGCCGACGCCGAGATCGTTTTCCTGTTTCGCGACGAGGAACTGGTCGATTGCTCCGATCCGGCCCGCCAGTTACTCGATACGCTGGAGCAGGAGCCCGATGCCCCCCACATGGCCAGTGCGCTGACACGGCTGATGCGGCATCTTGCCCCCCGGTTTCCCGATATAGGCGAACAGATGGCGCAGCTTGGCAAGCGGGGTCATCTGACGCTGCACTCGGTCGAGGAAGAGGCGGGACTGGTCCTGACAGCGCAGTTCAACAAGGGGCTTGCCAGACTCACCCTGTCCGATACGCAGGCCGAGGGCAGTCTGGTCGCGATTGACCGGCTCAGCTATGACACTCTGAATTCCGAGGTCGAGACATTGCGCCATGCAACCCGGCATGTTCCCGCCCTGATCTGGCAGACAGACCGTTTGGGGAACGTGGTCTGGGCAAATGCCAGCTACATCGCGCAACTGCAATCTGCGGATAGCGGGGCTGTGCTGACCTGGCCGCTGCCCGACCTGTTCGCGGGCGCGGCAAATACGGGTGCAGATAAGGGCGTAGAGCGGTTGTCCATCGAAACACAGGGCGCAACATACTGGTTTGCACATACCCAGGTTGCCCTCGGTGCCCGAGTGATGCATTTCGCGGCCCCGATCGACCTTGCCGTGCAATCCGAGGCCGCGCGCCGCGAGACCCTTCAGACGCTGACCCGCACCTTCGCCTCGTTGCAGATCGGGCTTGCGCTGTTTGATGCCGAACGCCGGTTGCAGGTCTTCAACCCGGCGCTGGTGGACATGACGGGCCTCAACCCGATGTTTCTTGCCGCCCGCCCCAGTTTCGAGCAGGTGCTTTATGCCCTGCGCGAGGCACGCATGCTGCCGGAGCCAAAGGATTTCAACAACTGGCGTCGCGAGATCATCGAGATGGAGCGTGCTGCCGAAAGCGGTGAGTATGCACAGGAATGGTGCCTCGAAGGGGGGCGCACCTTCCATGTGACGGGCAGGCCGCAGCCCAATGGGGCGATCGCGCTGTTCATCGAGGATGTCACCTCCGAGGCGGCCCTCAGCCGCAGCTTTCGTTCCGAGATCGAGACGATGCACACGGTGCTCGATGGTCTGTCAGAGGGCATCATCACCTTCAGCCTGTCTGGCCAGACGCTGCTTGCCAATGACGCCTATACGGCCCTCTGGCAGACCGACCCGTGCCGCACTCTGGCCGATGAGGGGCTGGCGCAGGCCATCCGGCTGTGGTCGGCGCACTGCGAGCCGACGACCTTCTGGGCGCGGCTGGCCGATTTCGCGTCGGGCACTGGTGGCCGAGCGCGCATCACGACAAGCATTGCGCGCAAGCAGGGCGGACCCGTGACCGTGTCCGCGCAACGCTTGCGGGGTGGCAACCTGATGGTGGTGTTCCAGCCAACCGATCTGGCCCTGCGCCCGGCCATGGGCCTGTCACAGGCCGAGATTGCGTTGCAATCGGGGCTGATCCAGCGGCCTGACATGGCTTCGGTCACGCATGACGCGGTGCCGCTGGCCGCCAGCGACGCGCCTGCGCGCAAGCCCCGCAGCGCCCGCCATGCCGGAACGCGGTTGCGCGCCTGAGGCGCGCGTCGTTCGCGCGTTCTGACGGTTTCAGGGTAGCGTCCAAAGACATAGAGTGGAAGGTATCCCTCCTGCCCCCGATCTGGCCCTGCGCCCGGCCATGGGCCTGTCACGGGCCTGTCACGGGCCTGTCACGGGCCGAGATTGCGTTGCAATCGGGGCTGATCCAGCGGCCTGACATGGCCTCGGTCACGCATGACGCGGTGCCGCAGGTCGGTGGCCTTGTCCCC
>SKRW01000287.1 GCA_007118295.1 Paracoccaceae bacterium
GCCCCAGCGCGGGGCCGCGTTTCGCTTGACCGCATCGGGGTGTGCCGATATCGGGGCCAGAACCGCATCGCGCAAAGGCCTGTCATGACCACCTTTACCGCCCTGACCAAGCTGGCATCCGAACAGGCGGCCTATGCGCTGTCGGAGGCGATGGAGAACCTTGAGCCCGAACCCATGGGTGTGGGCGTGTTCGAACTGGAGGACGGCTCGAACCTGTGGGAAGTGGGCGGCTATTTTACCGAAAGCCCCGACACATTGTCGCTGGACATTCTGGCCGCAGCCTTTGACGCGCAGCCCTTCCTGATCTCGGAACTGCCCGAGATCGACTGGGTCGCCAAGGTGCGCCGCGACCTTGCACCGGTCGAGGCGGGGCGCTTTTTCGTCTATGGCAGCCATGATGCCGACAAGCTGCCCGAAGGCCGGGTCGGGCTGCTGATCGAGGCCGCGATGGCCTTTGGAACCGGCCATCATGGCACCACGCTGGGATGTCTGCGCGCGCTGGACCGTCTGGACACGGCAGGGTTTCAGGGGCGCAATGTCGTCGATATCGGCTGTGGCACGGCCGTGCTGGCAATGGCGGCGGCGCGCATCTGGCCGGGACTTGTCCGCGCAAGTGACATTGACACGATCGCAGTCGAGGTGGCGCAGGCCAATGTGCAGGCCAATGATCTGGCCGGACGCGTCCACTGTCTGGAGGCAACTGGCTTTGACCACTCCGAATTGCAACAGGCGGCCCCCTTTGATCTGGTCTTTGCAAATATCCTGATGGGGCCGCTGATCGATCTGGCACCGGACATGGCGCGTGTCACCGCTGCAGGGGGGCATGCGATCCTGTCGGGCCTGCTGGTCGAACAGGCCGAGTCTGTTCTGGCGGCCTATGTCGCCGCCGGGTTTGGCCTGCATCACCGCGAAGATATTGGCGAATGGGCCACGCTGACGCTGATCCGGCACAAGACCTGACAGCCTCGCCAAAGTTTTGCCGCCTTTTGCGGCTAGCCTGACACGTCAGGTAAGGGGGCATTCTCCCAGGACGCAATCGAGGCAGACCCATGACGCCAGAGCAGAAAACCGCATTTCAGAAGCGCAGGACTGAGCTGCGCTTACGCCATCTTGCGAATGATCCGAAATTGCGCAAGGCCCGGATCAAGCGTCGCTTCAGCGTATTGAGCGCGGTTCTGGGGGCGTTCGTGACAATCGGGGTGATGCTGATGCTGACCAAGAGCTTCATGGTCGCGGTCCACGGCCCGGCTGACTACGCCCGAATCGTCGCACCGGCCCTGTCCGCGACAGAGGATGCGTCCCTGCGGAACATGATCCTGATGCCAGACCCCGTCTCGTCCGAGGTGGCGGCGTTTTTGCGCCCGTTCCTGCCCGGTCAGGGCGTGGTAGCGGGCACGCAGACACCCCCGCCCGAGATTCTGACGGATGACAGCCCCGAAGCCTGACACCGGCTACACTCCAAAAAAAAATCAGCCGCCCTGTGAGGGGCGGCTTTTGCCTGCAAGCATGCAGGAGCGCGACGCGCTGACTGTGATCAGAAGTGGCCTTTGGCCACAGTGTCGATATCGGCGCGGGACAGCCCGATATCCGAGAGTTCACGGTCGCTCAGCGCGTTCAGTTCGCGGCGGGTGATGCGTTCGTCGTTCCAGGTCTTGAGGGTGGCGATCAATGCGCCAAGCGACAGGCCCTGGAAACCGGCGAGCACTTCTTCCGTATGAATACGGCTTTGTGCATAGAAGGTCATGATGGTCTCCATAGGGTATAGAATTTTCAAACCGCATGATTCTTGTGCGGCTGATCGCGATGTATGCGTATTTCATTCGCAAGAGTAGAATGAGAAAACGCAAAGCCACTATGCAAATGGAGCATAGCTGGCACGCTTGCGTGTTTGCGTGACCCTATTGGCAGATGTTCGCTTTTCGTGCTAACTCTGGTCAGGAGCAGACAAACCATCAGGCAGGAGACCCCATGCGCGTGATCGGCATCGACCCTGGCTTGCGCAATCTTGGCTGGGGTGTGATCGAGGCAGAGGGCGTGCGCCTGCGCCACATCGCCAATGGCATCTGCCATTCAGACCCGTCCGCCACACTGGCGGCGCGGCTGATGGACCTGCACACGCAGTTGACCCGCGTCATGATGCAATATGCGCCCCAGACCGCGGCGGTTGAACAGACTTTTGTCAACAAGGACGCAGTTGCCACGCTAAAACTGGGTTCGGCGCGGGGAATTGCGCTGCTGGTACCGGCGCAGGCGGGGCTGGAGGTGGGCGAATACGCGCCAAATGCGGTCAAGAAGGCCGTGGTCGGCGTGGGCAAGGCTGCCAAGGAGCAGGTGGAACATATGGTGCGCATGCAACTGCCCGGTGTGGTGATTGCGGGACCGGATGCCGCCGATGCGCTGGCTATTGCCATATGCCACGCGTTTCACAGCCAGTCGGCGCGGTCGATGGCACTCGCCGGGGGCGCGCGATGATCGGCAAGCTGACAGGTGTGATCGACATGCGCGGGGCCGACCATGTGCTGCTGGATGTGCGCGGTGTCGGGTATATCGTTCATGTGTCCGAGCGCACGCTGCTGTCCCTGCCGGGGCGGGGTGAAGTGGCCGCACTCTATACGGATCTGGTGGTGCGCGAGGATTTGATGCAGCTTTATGGCTTCCCCAGCTTGCTGGAAAAGGAATGGCATCGGGTGCTCACCTCGGTTCAGGGGGTGGGGGCAAAGGCGTCGCTGGCGATTCTGGGTGCCCTTGGGCCAGAGGGGGTGTCGCGCGCGATTGCACTGGGCGACAGCAGTGCGCTGCGCAAGGCCCCCGGCGTCGGGCCAAAGCTGGCGCTGCGCATCGCCAATGAACTGAAAGACAAGGCCCCCGCATTGATGGGGATCGAGGCAGGCGCGGCCGTGGTGCGCGACGGGGTGGTCGAGCCTGCCACCGCCCCGGTGGCCCCTGTCGCGGCTGTCATATCCTCGCCTGCATCGCAAGCTGTGCCAGAGGCAATGTCGGCGCTGGCAAATCTGGGCTATGCCCCGTCAGATGCCGCCCGCGCCGTGGCCGGGGCGCAGGCTGACACGCCTGACGCCGACACCGCCGCAATGATCCGCGCAGCGCTGCGCCTGCTTGCCCCGAAAGGCTAGGCCCGCATGACCACCCCCGACCCCACATTGCGCGGCACCGACCTGCCCGAAGACAGCCCCGAGATGGACCGCGCCCTGCGCCCGCAGGCGCTGGACGAATTCATCGGCCAGCAAGAGGCCCGCGCCAATCTGCGCGTGTTCATCCAGTCTGCCCGGATGCGGGGCGAGGCGATGGATCACACGCTGTTCTATGGCCCGCCGGGACTTGGCAAGACGACGCTTGCGCAGATCATGGCGCGCGAACTGGGGGTCGGGTTTCGCATGACCTCGGGGCCGGTGCTGGCCAAGGCGGGTGATCTGGCCGCGATCCTGACCAATCTCGAAGCGCGCGATGTGCTGTTCATCGACGAGATTCATCGCCTGAACCCGGCGGTCGAGGAAGTGCTGTATCCCGCGCTGGAGGATTTCCAGCTCGATCTGGTCATTGGCGAAGGCCCCGCTGCGCGCACAGTGCGCATCGAGTTGCAGCCTTTTACACTAGTAGGGGCGACCACCCGGCTGGGGTTGTTGACCACCCCGCTGCGCGACCGTTTCGGGATTCCGACGCGGTTGCAATTCTATACCGAGGCAGAATTGTGCCAGATCGTGTCGCGCGGGGCGCGGCTTTTGGGCGTCAAGGCCGAGGATGAGGGCGTGCGCGAGATTGCGCGGCGCGCGCGCGGTACCCCGCGCATCGCGGGGCGGTTGCTGCGCCGCGTGGTCGATTTCGCGCTGGTCGAAGGGGACGGGCGGCTGACGCTGACGCTGGCCGACAGCGCACTGACGCGGCTGGGGGTGGACAAGATCGGGCTCGACAGTGCTGACCGGCGCTACCTGAGCTTGCTGGCCGAGCATTATGGCGGCGGCCCTGTCGGGGTCGAGACGATTGCCGCCGCCCTGTCAGAATCGCGCGATGCCATCGAAGAGGTGATCGAACCTTTCCTGTTGCAACAAGGGCTTATCGCGCGCACACCGCGCGGGCGCATGCTGGCGCAACGGGCCTGGCGGCATCTGGGGCTGAACGCGCCCACGCCCGACCCACAGGGGCGGTTGTTCGAGGGGTGAGGGGGGTGTTGTCTTGCAGTGGACGACGTGAAGAGCCCATCAGCGACATTCAGGAAGGCAGCAGCATGGCAGGCCACTTCGCGGGCGCAGCATCATGGTCGGCCGAGGCTGTGTGGAAACTCCTGCGCCACGAGAAGCCTTCGGTCAGGAGGGTTTGCAGCAGGACATTTGGTTGCTTGGGTTCATGCAACCCGCCGGTGGCGCGGATATCGCGCCGATGAGGGCA
>SKRW01000034.1 GCA_007118295.1 Paracoccaceae bacterium
GCAATCCGCAACCCGCAAGACGCCTCTGCCACGGCCTGCGCGATGACAGCGCCCACGGCCCCGGCATCTGACACATCCACGCGGTAGGCACGCCCGCCAATCTCAGCCGCGACCGCTTCGGCGCGGGCCAGATCATGATCGAGGATCGCCACCTCGGCACCGCGCTCTGCCAGATGCCGCGCTGTTGCCGCCCCCAGACCGCTGCCACCCCCGGTAACCAATGCCAGATGCCCTGCAATCTCCATTGTCATCCCTCCTGTCCTGACGCCGAATTCTATGCGCGCCGCTTGTGCCCCCTGCAAAGGCGACGTTACGTCACCCGCTTGCCGTGCCGCATCGCGCAAGCTACGACAAGCGAAACGCTGCAACGAGGTTCCGATGCCCCCCAAACGCGCCTGGCAACGCATGCTTTCTGGCCGAAGGCTCGACCTGCTGGACCCGACCCCGGTGGATATCGAGATCGAGGACATCGCGCATGGCCTCGCCTTTGTCGCGCGCTGGAACGGGCAGACCATGGGCGACTGGCCCTATTCCGTGGCCGAGCATTCGCTGCTGGTCGAAGAAATCTACACCCGCACCACCCCCCGAGCAGAGCCGCGCTGGCAACTGGCCGCCCTGCTGCATGATGCACCGGAATATGTGATCGGCGACATGATCTCGCCGGTCAAGGACGCAGTCGGCCCCGATTACGGTGCGCTTGACGCACGGCTGACGGCCGCGATCCATATCCGCTTTGGCCTGCCTGCGGCCCTGCCCGCCCCGGTCAAGAAACGGATCAAGACAGCGGACCGCCTTTCGGCCTGGCTGGAGGCCACGCAGATCGCGGGCTTTACCGTAACCGAGGCAGACCGCTTCTTTGGCCGCCCCGACCCCGCCACGCTTGCGGGCCTTGCCCTGCATCTGCGCCCCCCGGCCCAGACGCGTGCGGCCTATCTTGCGCGGCATGCGGACCTGATGGCGCGACTGTAAACCCGGCTTGCCCCCCCGCGCCAGCCATGCCACATCTGATGGCAAAGCAAAGGACACTGGCCATGACAAACGATTTCTCTGACCAGAAACACCGCGCCGCAGCGTGGTTCCGCGAATTGCGCGACCAGATCGTTGCCGCGTTCGAGGCTGTCGAGAACAGCCATACTGACGGCCCCCTGTCAGACATGGCTCCGGGCCGGTTCGAGGTCCGTGAAACCCAGCGCCACGGCGCGGATGGTGGCGATGCCGGTGGTGGGCTGATGAGCGTGATGCGCGGCGGGCGCGTGTTCGAGAAAGTGGGCGTCAATGTGTCGGAAGTGTTCGGCGCCCTTGGCGATCAGGCGCAGCGGTCGCTGACCGCGCGCAAGGAAATTCCGGGGCTGGAACAAGATCCGCGCTTCTGGGCGTCCGGTATTTCACTGGTAGCGCATATGCAGAACCCGCATGTCCCTGCCGTGCACATGAACACGCGCATGTTCTGGACACCGGGCGGCTGGTGGTTCGGCGGCGGGTCCGACCTGAACCCCTGTATCGAATACGCGCAGGATACCGCCGATTTCCACGCCACGCTGGAACGCTACTGCACCCCGCACGGGCCGGACCTGTATCCGCGGTTCAAGGCATGGGCGGATGAGTATTTCTACATCCCCCACCGCAAGCGTGCGCGGGGCGTGGGCGGTATCTTCTACGATGATCACTGCACAGGTGACTGGGAGGCCGATTTCGCCTTTACGCAGGATGTGGGCCGCGCCTTTCTGCCCGCCTTTCTGGCACAAGTGGAACGCCGCCGTCAGATGGACTGGACTGACGCCGACAAGGAAACCCAGCTTATCCATCGCGGGCTTTATGCGGAATATAACCTTGTCTATGACCGGGGCACGAAATTCGGCCTGCAGACGGGCCACGACCCCGATGCCGTGCTGATGAGCCTGCCACCTTTTGCGCGCTGGGTGTAGGGTGGGTCATTGACCCTCCCTTGCCACTTCAGCCACCAGGCCCATCATGCAGATATGTCGCACCAAAACCGCCATCCGCGCCCGGATCACCGACTGGCGCAGCACAGGCGCGCCAGTTGTCCTTGTCCCCACGATGGGGTTTTTGCATGATGGCCACCTCTCGCTGATGCGGCTTGCGCGCGCACGCGCGGGCGAACAGGGGCGCGTCGTCGCCTCGATCTTTGTCAACCCGACCCAATTCGGCCCCAACGAGGATTTCGAAAGTTATCCACGCGACGAGGCCCGTGATTTCGACCTGTTGCGCAGTGAGGGCGTCGATGCCGTCTTTGCGCCGGACATTGCCGAAGTCTATGATCCGCAAGCACAGACCATCGTCGAGACCACAGAACTCGCCAAGGTGCTGATCGGGAAACTGCGCCCTGGCCATTTCCGCGGCGTTGCCACGGTCGTGA
Organism: Paracoccaceae bacterium; assembly: GCA_007118295.1. GTDB lineage: Bacteria > Pseudomonadota > Alphaproteobacteria > Rhodobacterales > Rhodobacteraceae > Roseinatronobacter. The sequence continues at coordinate 2,378 of SKRW01000034.1, forward strand.
CCAAGCTGTTCAACATCATCCGCCCCGATGCGGCTGTCTTTGGCGAAAAGGACTATCAGCAACTCGCCGTCCTGCGCACCATGGCCCGCGATCTGGATATGGGGGTCGAGATTATCGGCGCGCCGATCCAGCGCGAAGCCGACGGGCTGGCCATGTCGTCGCGCAATGTGCGCCTCTCGCCTGCTGACCGTGCAGCCGCCCCCGTCCTCGCCCGCGCGCTTGATCAGGCCGAAATCATGGCCCCCACCGGCATTACCGCCTCGCGCCTGCGCAGCCATGTCCGCGCCACGCTGGAGGGGGAACCCCGCGCCCGTGTCCAGTCGGTCGATATCCGTGATGCCGCCACGCTGGACACCATCGCGGGGCCGTTGACCCGCCCGGCCGTCATTCTGCTTGCCGTGTCTTTCGGCAAGGTCTTTCTCATCGACAACCGCGTTGTCCACCCCACACCCCCGGAGGAACCATGAGCATCCAGGCCCCCATCCGCCGCATCACCGCCCCGCAGATCCGCGCCCGCAAAAGCGGCGAGCCGATTGTCTCGCTGACCAGCTATCACGCGCATACTGCCGCCATCGTGGACAAATATGCCGATTTCATTCTGGTGGGTGACAGCCTTGGCATGGTCATGCACGGCATGGACAGCACCATCGGCGTGCCGCTGGACCTGATGATCATGCATGGCCGCGCGGTGGTGCGCGGGACCAGGCGCGCGCTGATCGTGGTCGATATGCCCTTTGGCACCTACGAGGAATCGCCCCACATGGCCTTTCGCAATGCCGCCAAGATCATGAAGGAAACCGCCTGCGGTGCGGTCAAGCTGGAAGGCGGCGCGCGCATGGCCGAAACCATCCGCTTCCTGTCCGAACGCGGCATTCCCGTCATGGCCCATATCGGGCTCACGCCGCAATCCGTGAACACCATGGGCGGGTTCAAGGTGCAGGGGCGGGACGCGGGCGCATGGCAAACCCATATCGACGACGCCATCGCCGTGTCACAGGCTGGCGCCTTTGCGCTGGTGGTCGAAGGCGTGGTCGAGGAACTGGCCGACAAGATCACAGCGGCGGTGGATATTCCCACCATTGGCATAGGGGCCTCGAAAACCTGCGACGGGCAGATACTGGTGCTCGAAGACATGCTGGGCCTGAACCCGCGCGTGCCGAAATTCGTCAAGATCTACGGCGATCTTGGCCCTGCGATTGAGCGCGCAGTGGCGCAATACGCCGAAGAGGTCAAGACGCGGGACTTTCCTGGCGAGGATCAGGTGTATCGCTGAACGGATGGATTGCATCCAATGACTGAACCGAAAAGACACCGCCCCCCACGAAAAACAGGACTTGCGCATCTGGTCGCAGCGACAGGATATTCTCTCGCGGGCGCGCGCAGACTGTTACAAGAACCAGCCGCTCGGCATGAAGTGTTGTTCGGAGTTGTTGGCATGGTCGCTCTGGCGATCAGTGGTTCCAGCCTTTGGCACTATATCGGCTTTGCGATCCTGCTCGCGATCCTGATTGCTGTCGAAGCCTTGAATACAGCACTGGAAGTGATGGTCGATCATCTGTCACCGGACTGGTCGCAGATGGCCAAGGATGCAAAGGATCTGGCCTCGTTCGCTGTCGGGTTGATGATTCTTGCCAATCTCGCCTATCTGGGGGCCGTGATTGCCGGGTTTTTCTAAGATCTGCCCCACAAACGAAAACCGCCCCGACGCAATGCGCGGGGCGGTTCCCTGAAATAACGGTCGAGGAAGTCCTCAGCCCTGACGGGCCTTAAATTTCTTCTGGGTCTTGTTGATCACATAGACCCGGCCCTTGCGGCGCACGATTTGGCAATCGCGGTGACGCTGCTTGAGCGACCGGAGCGAATTTCTGACCTTCATCAGCCTTCTCCTGTTCGCGGCGCACGCGCGCCAGTAAGGTTGTCCTGCCAGATGGCAGGGGTGAATGGTGGGCACGACAAGGTTCGAACTTGTGACCCCTACGATGTCAACGTAGTGCTCTACCACTGAGCTACGCGCCCTGAC
>SKRW01000188.1 GCA_007118295.1 Paracoccaceae bacterium
CACCGCCCCGCGTTGGACGATGCAAGCGGATGGGATGACTATCTGCACACCCGCACCAACCCGGCGGGCGAAACCCGTGATCTGTGGTATCATGACCCCTGCGGCACATGGGTCTGCATCACCCGCGACACGGTGACCCACGCGGTGACAGACGGCTCGCGGCTGGAGGATGCGCGATGAGGCGGCGCGACACGGGCGGCAGCGCACTGAACCGCGCGCGCAAGCTGGGTTTCAGCTTTGACGGTCAAAATTTGCAGGGGGTTGAGGGCGACACGCTCGCCTCGGCGCTGCTGGCGAATGGCGTGCGGCTGGTGGGGCGGTCTTTCAAATACCACCGCCCGCGCGGAGTGCTGACAGCGGGCAGCGAAGAGCCCAATGCCCTGCTGGAAGTGCGGCGCGACGGGGTCTATCACCCCAATATCCGCGCGACCGTGCAGGAATTGCACATGGGGTTGCAGGCGCGCGCGCAGAATTGCTGGCCCTCGGTCCGGCGCGATGTGATGGCGGTGAACGATCTGATGTCGCCATTCTTGAGCGCTGGCTTCTACTACAAGACCTTCATGTGGCCGCGGGCCTTCTGGGAAGGGCTGTATGAACCACTGATCCGCCGTGCTGCGGGCCTTGGGCATTTGCCGCAGGCCCCGCAGGATGCACCGCATGAAAAGGCTTTCGCATTTTGTGATCTGCTGGTCATTGGCGCTGGGCCTGCTGGTCTGATGGCAGCGGTTGTGGCGGCGCGCGCTGGGGCCGATGTGATCCTGTGTGAGCAAGATCCCCAACTCGGCGGGCGGCTCTTGTCGGAGACCGGCCAGATTGACGACATGGCGGGCGCGGAATGGGCAGCGCGGGTGGTGTCGGAACTGCAGGAAATGCCCAATGTCCGCCTGCTGGCGCGCACCAGCATTGTCGGCGCGTATGATGGCGGAGTGTACGGCGCGCTGGAGCGGGTGGCGTTGCATATGGCCGCACCGGGCCGCACCCCGCGCGAATGTTTCTGGAGGATCACGGCCAAACGGGCGATCCTCGCGAGCGGCGCGCTGGAACGCCCGATTGCCCATCCCGACAATGACCGTCCCGGTGTGATGCTGCTTGGTGCTGTCGCCAGCTATTGGCAGCGCTTCGCGGTCGATCCGGGACGTGTGATCGTGTTTGGCAACAATGACCATGCGCTGGCCACGGCCAAGGCATTGGCGGTGAATGGAATGGACATCCGCGCCTATATCGACCCGCGCGCCGATCTGGCGACGGACGCGCCCTTTGCGGTGCATTCTGGGGCCGAAGTCACCGGCACGCGCGGGCGGCATGGACTGCGCGAGGTGACGATGCGCCACAAGGGCCGCGAAACTACCATCGCGGCCGATACGCTTGCCGTGTCGGGGGGCTGGAACCCTTCGCTGCATCTGACCTGCCACATGAATGGCCGCCCGGTCTGGGATGAGACAATCGCCGCGTTCAAACCCCGCGCCGGCATGGTGCCGGGGATGGAGGCTGTCGGCGCGGCAGCGGGGCAATTCTCGACCGCGCAAGCGCTGCAAACCGGCGCGAGGGCTGCTGCCAATGCGCTGACCGATCTGGGCCTGCACACCCCTGACCAGCCAATGCCGAAAGCCGAGGACGCGCCCTATACCATAGCGCCGCTCTGGCAGGTGCGGGCCAAGGGCCGCGCATGGCTGGATTTCGCCAATGACGTGACCACCAAGGATGTGACACAGGCTGCGCGCGAAGGCTTTGCCTCGGTCGAGCATATGAAACGTTACACCACCCAAGGCATGGCCCCCGATCAGGGCAAATCGTCGAATATGAGCGCGCTGGCGGTGCTGGCCGATGCCACTGGCGGCACCATCGCAGGCACTGGCACAACCACATTCCGCCCGCCCTTTGTACCTGTTTCCATCGCGGCACTTGGGGCCGGGGGCTATGGCACGGGCTTTGCACCCGAACGCTTCATCACCTCGGACGCGCAAACCCGAAAGATGGGTGCGCCGATGATCGAGGCGGGGCTGTGGTATCGCCCGTCCTATTTCCCGCGCCCGGATGACCGCGACTGGCGCGATGCGTGCAACCGCGAAACCCTGCGCGTGCGCCATGCGGTCGGGGTGTGCGATGTCTCGACCCTGGGAAAGATCGATGTGCAGGGGGCTGACGCGGCGCGCTTTCTGGATTTCGTCTATACCAACACCATGTCCGGTCTGAAACCGGGCCGCGTGCGCTATGGGCTGATGCTACGCGAGGATGGCCATGTCATGGATGACGGCACTTGCGCGCGGCTGTCAGATGAGCATTTCCTGATTACTACCACCACGGCGGCGGCAGGCGAGGTGATGCGCCATCTGGATTTCGTGCAACAGGCATTTTGCGCCGATTGGGCATTGCGGCTGATCTCGGTCACCGAAGCATGGGCGCAGTTTGCCATTGCGGGGCCGCTGGCGGATGAGGTGCTGGGTCATGTCTTGGGCGATGTGCCCGATCTTCCCTTCATGGGGTGCCTGTCGGTGGCGGTGGGCGGGGTCAATGCTCGGCTGTTTCGCATCTCGTTCAGTGGCGAGCGCGGCTATGAACTGGCCGTGCCTGCCCGCTATGGCGCTGAACTGTTCCGCCAGTTGCTCGCGCTGGCTGAGGGGCTGGGGGGTGGTGCCTATGGAATGGAAGCGCTGAATGTCCTGCGCATCGAGAAAGGTTTTGTCACCCATGCCGAGATTGACGGGCGCGTGACCGCCTTTGATCTGGGCCTGGGGGGTATGGTCTCGGCCAAGAAAGACTGTATCGGCAAGGCGGCCAGCCAGCGCGAGGGGCTGTTGGGGCCAGAGCGGTTGCAACTGGTGGGCCTGCGCCCAGTTGACCCATTGGCCGAAATCACCGCAGGCGCACACCTCTACCCGCTGGACGCACCCGCCAAGGCGGTGCATGGGCAGGGTCACACGAAATCTGTGTGCTATTCGCCGTCGCTGCAAAGCTGGCTGGGTCTGGCTTTGGTCCAGAACGGGCGCGCCCGCCATGGCGAGAGGCTGCGTCTGGATGATGGGTTGCGCGGCAAACGGGTCGAGGTGGAAATCTCCCGCCCCGTGTTTTTCGACCCGGACGGGGGGCGGATGCGTGATTGAGTTGAAAGCAACCCGGAATTTTGTGTCCGCGCCCCTGCCGATGGCGCTGGCGGCGTGCGAATTGCGTGCGCTGCCATCTGTCCCGATTACATCGCTCGCGCCCTATCCCGGGCACACCGACGCGCTGCGCAAGGCACTTGGCGGCTTTCCCGAAGCGGGCGAGGTGATCAGCCTTGGCAACTTGCGGCTGGTCTGGGCGGGTCGTGATCTGGCCTTCGCCTTTGGCGAGGGTCTTCCGGACAGTCTTGACGCGCATTGCGCGCTGACCGACCAATCGGATGGATGGATCGGGCTGGAGCTACATGGCAAAGGAAGCGAGGCTTTGCTGGCGCGGCGGTTGCCGTTCGATCTGCGCAAACTGCCCGCGCAAGGCGCGGCCCGAACCCTGCTGGGGCATCTCCCGGTGCTGGTTGTGCGACCGGGCCCCGAGACATTTGAGGTCTGGGTCTGGCGTTCGATGGCATGCAGCGCGCTGCATGCCCTTGTGCCCGTCTGATCCCGTCTGATCCTGTCTGATCCTGTCAGACATATTGCCAACCGAGTTCTGCACGGTTCGTGTCCCACAGGCCAGTTATGGCACCATCCGACACTGCGTTCCCGAACCGGGCAAGCGGCGCACTACGCGCGCCAAATGTCGCGCAGTCGGCCCCGGTGTCAGACACCCAGCACGGCGTTGACCGCACGCCCCCAGCGCGCGTATCGGGCGTCGCGCAAGTCGGGTTCCATCGCAGCGGTGAATTGCCGCTCGACGGCCCAGCCCTTGGCGAATTCATCCATCGCGGGCCAGACACCGGCGTGCTGTCCAGCCAGCCATGCCGCCCCCAGCGCGGTTGTTTCCAGAACTTGCGGACGATCCACCGGCGCGCCGATGATGTCGGACAGGAATTGCATGGCGTAGTCATTTGCCGCCATGCCGCCATCGACACGCAGCGTGGGTTGCGCCCCTTCGCGCGCCCAGTCGGCCTGCATCGCCTCTAGCAGATCGCGGGTCTGGTAGCCCACCGATTCCAGCGCCGCACGGGCAAATTCTGCAGGCCCGGAATTGCGCGTCAGGCCAAAGACCGCGCCGCGCGCCTCTGGCTTCCAGTAGGGCGCACCCAGTCCCACAAAGGCGGGCACAAGGATCAGATCTTGTGAAGGATCAGCCGTTTCGGCCAGTGCTTGTGTCTCTGGGGCTGCACGGATGACCTTTAGCCCGTCACGCAACCACTGCACGACGGCACCTGCGATGAAGATTGACCCTTCCAGCGCATAAGTGGGTTTGCCGTTCAACTGGTAGGCGATGGTCGTCAAAAGCTTGTTGGTGGACGCAACCGGCGTTGCGCCCGTATTCAGCACGGCAAAGCAACCGGTGCCATAGGTGGATTTCATCATGCCGGGGGTGAAACAGGCCTGCCCGATGGTCGCGGCCTGCTGGTCGCCCGCAACACCAAGAATGGGGATTTCATGGCCGAACAGATCAGCGCGCGTGACCCCGAAATCAGCCGCGCAATCGCGCACCTCGGGCAACATCGCGGTGGGAATGTCGAACAGGTCGCAGATGGTCTGGCTCCAGCGGCCCTTGTGGATATCGTAAAGCATGGTGCGCGCGGCGTTGGTGGCGTCCGTCACATGCGCGCGACCACCGGTCAGGTTCCAGATCAGCCAGCTATCGACCGTGCCAAAGGCGAGTTCGCCGTTGCGCGCGCGTTCGCGGGCGCCATCAACATGATCGAGGATGTATTTCACCTTGGTGGCCGAGAAATAGGGATCAGCCAGCAGCCCGGTGCGGGCAGTGATCATCGGCTCGTGCCTATCCGCGCGCAGCCTGGCGCAGAAATCGGCCGTGCGCCGGTCCTGCCAGACAATCGCCCTGTGAATGGGTTTGCCGGTCTTGCGGTCCCAGATCAGCGTGGTTTCGCGCTGGTTGGTGATGCCGATGGCGGTGATGGACCGCGCCGACAGGCCTGCCTTCTCGATTGCCGCGCGCGCGGTGGCAGCAGTGGTGGCCCAAAGGTCGGATGGGTCATGCTCGACCCAACCCGACTGGGGATAATGCTGCGGGAATTCCTCTTGTGCGATGGCGGCAATCTTCATGTCCGCGTCAAAGACAATGCCCCTGCTGGATGTCGTGCCCTGATCCAGTGCCAGTATGTAACCCATCGACGCCTCCTCCCTGTCGCACTTCACACTGCGCCCTTACCCCGCGCGGTTCAAGCCCTGCCGCGACACCCAGTCATGCAGCGCTGCCGCCTGCTCCTTGCCCAGTCGCAAGCCCAGTTTGGAGCGCCGCCACAGGACATCGTCGGCGCTGCGCGCATATTCGCGGGTCATCAACCATGTGACTTCGGCCTCGGTCAGGGTTGCGCCGAAATCATGCCCCAGATCTGCTGGTGTCGCGGCATCGGCCAGAATGGCGCGCGCCTCGGTGCCATAGGCGCGCACCATGCGCCGCGCCCAGAAATCGGTCAGGAACGGGTAGTCACGCCTTAGCCCGTCGACCAGCACTGCCACACCATCATGCGGAAAATCGCCCCCCGGCAGCGCCACGCCCGCCGTCCATCTGCCTTTGGCAAGCGGTAGAACAGTGCCGATCTTCTCCAGCGCCGACTCGGCCAGTCGGCGATAGGTCGTGATCTTGCCACCAAAGATGTTCAGAACCGGCGCACCCGCGCTGCGGTCAATCTTCAGCGTATAATCGCGCGTGGCAGCAGTCGCGGAACTGGAACCATCGTCATAGAGCGGGCGCACGCCGGAATAGGTCCAGACCACATCAGCGGGCGTGACAGGCTGCTTGAAATACTGGCTGGCAAAGGCGCATAGATAGTCGCGTTCCTCATCCGTGCAGACGGGCGCGCGCGAGGGGTCGTCATGTTCGGCATCGGTTGTGCCGATCAGGGTAAAATCCTGCTCATAAGGAATGGCAAAGATGATGCGCCCGTCCGTGCCCTGAAAGAAATAGCATTTGTCATGCTCATGCAGCTTGCGCGTCACGATATGGCTACCGCGCACCAACCGCACATTTTCGCGGCTGTTCAGCCGCAGCTTGCCATGGATGATGTCGCCCACCCATGGCCCGGCCGCATTGACCAGCATTCTAGCGCGTAGCGTTTTCGTGCCACTCTTGGTCATGACATCAACGTGCCAAAGCCCGTTCTCGACACCAGCAGACGTCACTTCGGCGCGCGTCATGATCCGGGCACCGCGCGCTTCAGCGTCGCGGGCATTCAGGACGACCAGACGCGAGTCCTCGACCCACGCGTCGGAATACTCATAGGCTTTGACGAAACGATCTTGCAGCGGTGCGCCCTCGGGCGTGTCGGTCAGCGTCAGGGTGGATGTTCCGGGCAGGATTTTACGCCCGCCCAGCGTGTCATACAGGAACAGACCCAGCCGGATCAGCCAACTCGGGCGCCGCCCGCGCATCCATGGCATGAAGAACGATAGCAGTTTCGAGGTGGGCGTATCGCTCTCGAACCGCATAGCCTTGTGATATGGAAGCACGAAGCGCATCGGCCATGAAATATGGGGCATCGCGCGCAACAGGGTCTCGCGTTCGATCAGCGCCTCGCGCACCAGCCGGAATTCGAAATACTCCAGATAGCGCAGTCCACCATGAAACAGCTTGGTCGAGGCTGAAGAAGTGGCACCTGCCAGATCCCCCTTTTCGCACAGCACAACCGACAGCCCCCGCCCCGCCGCATCGCGCGCAATGCCGCAACCATTGATCCCGCCACCGATGATCAGCAGGTCATGGACCGGGTCTGGTGATGCGTGCGAATTGGACATGGAAGGACGGCCTGACTTTCCCGAGTTGACGTGTGGCAGGGGTAACAGACCCGATATTGCATTCGCAACGAAAACAAGCGAACATCTGACAGCTTGATTTTCACGGCACACCGCGCTGAGTGGCTTTCGATTACAGCATAAAACGAAAAAACGAACACTCAAATGAGCAGTCCGATACCGAATCGCCCCGCACGTGACGCAGGAGGAACCAGCGCAAGACTGGCCGCCATACTGGACATCGCGCGCAGAACCGGCCGGGTGCAGGTCGAGCCGATGGCCGAACAGTTTGGCGTTACGGTCCAGACCATCCGGCGCGATCTGGGCGCGCTTGCCCTGCAAGGTAAATTGCAGCGCGTGCATGGTGGCGCGATCCTGCCCTCGACTGTGGCCAATATCGGGTATCAGGATCGGCGCGACCTGAACGAATCTGCCAAGGCGGCAATCGCTCAGGCATGCGCGCGCGATATTCCCGACGGGTGTTCGCTGTTCCTGAACATCGGTACGACCACCGAAGCAGTCGCCCGCGCATTGCGGGCGCATCGCGATATCATGGTTCTGACGAACAACCTGAATGTGGCCAATATTCTGGTCGATAACCCGAACTGCGAAATCATCGTGGTGGGTGGGTTGCTGCGCCGCACTGATGGCGGGCTGGTGGGAACCGTGACCACCGATGTGATCCAGCAGTTCAAGTTCGATCTTGCGGTCATCAGTTGCTCGGGGCTGGATCAAGATGGCGACATGCTGGACTATGACATTCAGGAAGTCGGCGTCAGCCAGTCGATCCTGAAACAGGCGCGGCGCAGGTTTCTTGTTGCCGATCAATCCAAGTTTCGCCGCCGTGCGCCCGCGCGGATCGGCTCACTGGCGCAGATGGACAGTTTCTACACAGACGCAGCTGTGCCCGCGGCTTTGGCCAGTGCCTGCAAGAGTTGGGGGACCGCCATCAACCTTGCCGGAACATAAGCGCTCGCGTCCATGAGGACGCCCGAACGGACCGGAATGCCGGCTCAACACGCGCTTTCTGGCTGGGTGCTGCGGGCGTCGCGCGACAAAGGGCAGATCAAGACGCCCTTCCGGAACCCAATGCGATAACCCCAGCCAGCCTTCGCTGGCCAGACTGGCGATGCGCAGCGCCCTGCCCGGTGTTTGCAGTGTCAGGCCCGTCACCAATGCGTTCTACAGGTTTCTTGGCAACCACAGCGCAAGATCCGGCACCGCGATCAGCAAGAACGCCATCAGCAGCATCAGCAGCGCATAGGGAATCGCGCCGACCATCACCTCGGACAGGTTGCCACCCCGCCGCGCCCCTTGCACAACATACAGGTTCAGCCCCACCGGCGGCGTGATCAGCGCCATTTCCACCAGCACGATCATCAGGATGCCGAACCAGATCGGGTCATAGCCAAGCCCGACGACAATCGGGACCATGATCGGGATGGTGATGACCATCAGCGACAGGGTCTCGATGAAAAAGCCCAGCACAATATAGATGGCGACAATCACCATCAATGTCATGAACGGGGTGAAGCCCAACCCTTCCATGAAAGCGCGCAATTCGCGGCCCAGCCCGGCACTGGAGAGCGTGAAGTTCAGGAATGCCGCGCCCAGCACCACCAGCATGATCATCGCTGTGATCCGCATTGTGCCATAGAGCGATTCGCGTAGCATCGGCCAGTTCACCCCGCCCGAGAAAGCGGCGATCACGAAAGCCATGCCGACGCCCACGGCGGCGGCCTCGGTCGGGGTGGCCCAGCCGCGATAGATGGATCCGACAATAGCCGCAAACAGCAGCAAGATCGGGATCAGATGCACAAGCACCGCCAGCATTTCCGGGAACGGATAGCGGCGCGATTCGCCGCCCAGTTCGGGGCGCAGCAGGCAGATCAGCGCCGTGATGATGCTGAACCCCACAGCCAGCATCAGCCCCGGAATGAGCCCCGCCACGAATAGCTGCGGGATCGAGGTTTCGGTCAGGAACCCATAGACGATCAGGTTGATCGAGGGCGGGATCATGATGCCCAGCGTGCCGCCCGCCGCAATGGCACCCGAAAACAGGCGCGGATCATAGCCCAGCCGTTCGGCTTGTGGCATGGCCACAGTGGCCACTGTGGCGGCTGTGGCGACCGATGACCCGGATGTTGCAGAAAACAGCGTCGCCGTGCCGATATTGGCGTGGATCAACCCGCCCGGCAACCAGCTTAGCCAGCGGTCGAGTGCAGCATAGGTCTTGGCCGCCACGCCGCCGCGCACCAGCACTTCGCCCAGCAGAACGAAGAACGGAATCGCGATCAGGGTCGAGGAATTGGACGACGACCAGACGAACTGGCCCAAACCCCGGATCAGCGGGAAGGGGGTAAAGAACTGATCCACCCCAAAGCCCAGCAGGAACAGCACGATGCCGACAGGGATGGTCAGCGCCATCAACCCCAGAAGCCCGCTGAAGACATAGAGGATCATCTCAGTTGCTCCCGCTCATCTTCGATCTCATTGCGGATGCCGATCTTGGCCTCGACCAGGCCCAGCTTGCCCTGCAGGACCAGAATAACGGTCAGAAGCGTGACTGCGCAGCACATCAGCGCAAACCACACCCAGCCTGCAAACCACAGGCTTTGCGGTATCCATAGGGGTGTTTCCAGCACGGTATTGGCGCGCGAATTGTTGTTGATCGACCGCGCCAGCACAGGCCATGCTCGAAATGCGATGATAACCACAGTGGCCGACATGGCCAGCATCGCCAGCAGGTCCAGAAACACCCGGCCCCAGCCTGCAAACCGGGTCCGCAGCACCTCGATACGGATATGCGACAACTCCATCAGGGCAAAGCCCATGCCCCATGCGGTTGTCACCGCCATGACATAGCCAGTGATTTCCGTGGTGCCGCCCAGTGAGGTGCCGAAACGACGCAAAGTGATTTCAAGCAGCACATAGCCCACACAGACCAGCAGACCCAAGCCCACCACCAGCGCGATCGCGCGGTTTATCCGGCGCAGAAGATCGAAAATCTGCAAGACCATGTGCTGCCCTTTCTTGTTCCGGCTCAGTCGAGCGGGACAGTCACGCCAACCACCGCACCAACGCTGTCATTCCAGCGCTGCGCCCAGTCGCCACCAGCCCGCGCGGCCCAGTCGGGCAGGACTTCACCGATCAGGATAGCACGCGCGGCCTCGAAATCCGCGTCCGAGGCTTCGACCAGCACCATGTCGCGCGCCTCGCCATAGGGGCAGTCGCCAATGCCCGTCAGGCAGGCCACGTCATTGACCAACGCATCCTGCGCCACGGCCCATGCCGGGGCCTCGAATTCGGTTGCGATTGTCGTCTCGATCAGCGCCTGCATGTCGGCATCAAGGCTGTTCCAGCGGTCCAGATTGATCGCGGTCACGACCGGGTCCCAGCCGCCCAGCGGCAGCGTAACCAGATGCGTGGACACTTCCCACCAGCCCGCGTTGTAGCCCGACCCCGCGCCTGTCACTGCGCAGTCAATCGCGCCGCGCTGCAATGCGCCCGGCACTTCGCCGAAATCCACATTCACACCTTCCGCACCCAGTGCTTCCAGCAGTTTCGCGGTCATGCGACCAGAGCCGCGCATTTTCAGCCCGCGCATGTCATCCAGCCCGGCGACTTCGGCGTTGCAGAACACGATTTGTGGCGGATAGGGCGCAATCGCCAGCACATGGCTGTTGAACCGGTCGCGGAAGATATCGGTCACCCAGGGACGCGCCGCATCGACCATCGCCAGCGCGGTATCGGCATCAAGTGCGACCAGTGGCACGTCCAGCCCTTCGAGTTCGGGCGCATCGGCCACAGCGTAATCGCCCACCGTCATGGCCACATCATAGACGCCATCGCCCAGCAGGTTGAACACATCGCCCACACCCAGACCCATCTCGTTATGCGTGGTCAGCGCCACGCTGAGCGCGCCACCCGACGCGGCAGGCAGAATGTCGTTCCAGAACGGTGCCTCGAATTGCTGGTGCAGCGGCAGGTTCGACCAACTGCCCACGACTGACAGGGTTTCCGCACTGGCGGGCAAGGCCAGCGCGCTGGACAAGAGTAGCGTTGACGCAAGTTTCAGTTTCATTTTTCTCTCCACTGTTGGTTAGGGTTTCCAGATCGGCTGCGCCGCATCTTCGTCGATCTCGCTGATCAGCATGTGGCCGGGCGCATGGGTGATCACCAACGGGATACCCGCCGCCAGCAAGGCGTTCTGCGAGGTCACACCACAGGCCCAGAACACGGGCACTTCATCGGGCGCGACGCGCACGGCCTCGCCCCATTCGGGGCGATCCAGTGCGGCAATGCCAATGGCCGACGGGTCGCCCACATGCACGGGCGCACCATGCGCAAGCGGGTAGCGCGCGCAGATTTCCACGGCGCGCGGCACATCCCCCCCCCGCAATGGCCGCATCGAGACCACCATCGTCCCCCCGAACATGCCCCCCGATTCCAGCGGCAGGGATGTGCGATACATCGGTACTGTCAGGTTCTGATCGACATGCCGCATGGGGATACCTGCCGCCATCAGCGCGCGTTCAAAGGTAAAGGAACAACCCAGCGCCACAGTCACCATGTCATCCTGCCAATGGGCGGCGATGTCGGTCACGTCCTCGGCGAACTGGCCATTGCGATACAGGCGGTAGCGCGGCAGGTCATGGCGAATGTCGATATCCGGCCCAAGGGTGGGCATGGCGGGATCGCCGGTTTCGCCAACGCCGACAATCGGGCAGGGCCTGGGGTTGCGCAGGCAAAAGCGCATGAAGTCCAGCGCATATTCTGCGGGCATGATGGCGATGTTGCATTGCAGCTTGCCCGGTGCCAGCCCTGCCGTATGGCCAGAGAATGCGCCCGACCGGATAGCGGTGCGCAACTCTGCCACTGTCTGGAAACCCGCCACGTCCTGATATGTCACGCTTGCCTCCACATCATGCAGCCTGTTCGTGGCAGCAGGGTTGCGGATAAAGGATATCAAATCAAATCGTATATTTTGATTGATAGTGATCGGAATGATCGATCACTTTGGCTGCGCGATCTCGGCGGCAAGATGCGCGCAGCGTTCGGCCAGCGAATTGCGCGGCTCTGCCATCCATGATGCCGTGAATTCCAGCGGCGAGGGCACCCAGCCCGGATCAAACCCCTGCAACTGCCCGGCAGCGACACGCTCTTGCGCCAGTGCCTTGGGGATTGGTCCGACCCCGATCCCCGAGGCAATCATCTGGATACTGGCCGAAAGCGAGGCACAACTGAACACCCGCACACCCGGCCCGCACCGCTTGCTCAACGCCTCGACCAATTCACGATAGGGCCTTGTGTTGCGCGCGTAACTGATGACCGGCGTGGTCAGGAAATCGGGGTCCGGGCTGGTGGCGGCGCGATACCAGCCCAATTCAAAACTCGGTAGCGTGACATTGTTGACCGAATAGGCCGAAACCGGGCCCATGAGGAACGCAAGGTCAAGTTGCCGCGCCAGCAGCGCCTCGCGCAGGTTGAACGAGATATCAACCGTCAGTTCAAGGCTCAGGCGCGGGTAGTCCTGACTCAACCGCTCCAGAAACCGGGGCAGCCATGTCTCGGCAATGGTTTCCGAGGCCCCGACCCGAAACAACCCTTCCAGCCCGGTCGGGTCGCTGACCCGCTGGCGGATTTCTTCCTGCACGAAGATGATCTGTTCGGCATAGCCGCGCAGCAATTCGCCTTCGCGGGTCAGCAGGACCCCGCGCGATGTCCGCTCGAACAGCTTGACCTGAAGCGTATCCTCCAGCGCCTGCAAACGCGCAGTGACAGCAGGTTGCGAGATGTTCATCTGCTCGGATGCGCGACGCACACCTTGCAGTCGCGCAACGCACAGAAAGGTCTGAAGCTGGTCCAGCGTCACGGTGCGCGCGTGCCGTCAAAGGCTTGCAGCGCGACGCCCTCGGCCACAAGCGCTGCATGCAGTGCCTGCGCCAGCGCCACTGCGCCTGCCGTATCGCCATGCAGGCAGATCGTGTCGATTGGCGCAGGCAGATGCGTGCCCTGCGCCGTTATGATCGCACCGGCGCGCAGCATGTCCAGAATGCGGGCGCAAACCTGATCTGCATCGTGGATCACGGCACCGGGTAGGCGTCGGTCCACCAGCAAGCCGTCTTCGGTATAGGCCCGGTCGGCAAAGATTTCATGCGCGATACGTGCGCCCAGCGCCTTGGCCGCGCGCGCCTGCGCGGTTCCGGAAATCACCATCACGATGATCTCTGGATCCACCGCCAGCGCCCCCTCGTAGCAGGCCCGCGCCAGCGCCTCATCCTCGGCGGCCATATTGGCCAGTGCGCCATGCAATTTCAGATGCCGCACCTGCCCGCCCGCCATGAGCGCCATCGCCTGCGCGGCCCCCAGTTGATAGGCCACCAGATGGCGCGCCTCAACGGGTGCGATCTGCATGCGCCGCCGCCCGAAACCCTGCAAATCAGGCAGGCCGGGATGCGCGCCAATGCCCACCCCTTTTTCCACAGCCAGAGCCATCGCCTGCGCCATCACATCGGGGTCACCGGCATGAAAGCCACACGCGATATTGGCCGATGTGATGACCTTCAGCAGATCGGCATCCGCGCCCATCGGCCAGGGGCCGAAACTTTCGCCCATATCGGCGTTCAGATCAATCCGGGGTATCATTGCATCTCCCTTTCCAGGTCATCGCCAGCGGTCACACCACTAACAAGTTGATACGCCAGCAGGTCCGGCATGTCATGCGGGTCGCGGATAAGGGGACGCACTGCACCGGGCAGCGCCGCGCGCCGCGTCGCCTCGGCGCGTTCCAGCGTGACAGCCTCTTCCAGCGTCACAAACGCGAATCTCAGCGCCGCCCCGGCCCGCGCCTGCACCACACGCGGCAGATCGCTGGGCAGCACGGTCCCGATGCGGGGGTAACCGCCCGTAGTCTGGCATTCGGACAGCAGCACGAATGGCGCACCATCACCTGTGATCTGGATATCGCCAGGCACGATGGTTTCCGACAGGATATGCAGACCCGATTCGACCGCGAATCCATCACCGTCACACACCAGCCGCTGCCCCATGCGATTGCCACGGGCATCCTTGTGAAACGTCGTCGCGACAAAGCGGGCCAGATCAGCCTTGGGAAACAGCCGCGATTGCGGGGTTTCGATCAGCCGCAGCAGCCCCCCGTCAAACCGCGCGAGGGGGGTCAGGGTCATTCCGGCGCGCCTGCCCGTGTCTGACCCGATGGGCACGCGGTCACCTGCGGCCAGCATCTGCCCCAGCCCAGCCGCCAGATGGGCAGATCGCGCGCCCAGTGTAACCGCCACATCCACCCCACCGCCAAGATGCAGGTAACTGTAGCCGCCCGCACTTGCCGCAAGCTCCAGCCGCGCGCCTGCGGGCACAGCATGGCTGGCATGCCATTGCAGTTCTGCCCCGTCACAGACTGCCCGCATCGGCGCACCCGTCAAGGCAATCCGCGCGGGACCAGTGACTTCGAGGCTCAGGAAACTGCCCGCAATCTCCAGGGCGGCAAGGCTGGCCGCCTGACCCAGCAGCGCCGCGCCTTCCTCCAGCGCCAGCATATCCGCAGCGCCCCCGCGTGACAGGCCCTGTGCGAGGTATCCCATGCGCCCTGCATCCTGAACCGTAACGCCCGGCCCGGCGCGATGCACGATCAGGTCTGCCATCAGCCCAACCTTTCCGCAACGGCGCCGCCATTCGGGTCTGTGGCGGACAGTTTGTCCAGTGCATCACGGCTGGCAGGCTGAAACAGCACCTCATCGCCCGGACGCAACAGAAAGGGGTCGGACTGGTCAGGGCGGAACAGACGCAAAGCCGTCTGACCCACATGCCGCCAGCCCGTCGGTGTGCTGACCGAAAACAGCACCACCTGCCGGATCGCCACGACAACAGCCCCTTCGCGCACGCGCGGGGTCAGCCCGGACTGGCGCGGGATGTCCCATTCGGGGGGCAGTTCGCCAAGATAGGGTTGACCGGGGGCAAAGCCGATGGTCTGGACCCGCAGCGGTGCGGCACAGATCGCGGCAATCGCGTC
>SKRW01000179.1 GCA_007118295.1 Paracoccaceae bacterium
AACGCCATCATGCTTTCGGCCCCGCTCTGGATCCGCGACAGATGCATCGCCGTGGCAGGCAGTTGACGGGCCATATAGTAGCGCCCGGTTGCAAGTTTCGCCTCAAGGAAATCTCGGTCCGACGCGCCTGCATCCAGTGCCGCATAGGCCGTCTTGGCCATGCGCGCCCACATCAGCCCGAGGCAGACATGACCAAAGAGATGCATGAAATCAGTGGACCCGGCCAGCGCGTCATTCGGGCGTTTCATGCCGTTTTCCATGAAATACATCCCCGCGGCCTGCAGGTCCCTGGATGCGGCCTTGAGTGGCGTCAGGAAACCTTCGAGCCGGGCATCGCCCTCGTTTTCCTTCAGGAACGCCTTGACCAGCCCGAAAAAGGCCATGACATGCTTGCCGCCATCGGCGGTCAGTTTGCGCCCCACCAGGTCCAGCGCCTGCACGCCATTGGCACCCTCATAGATCATGGCGATGCGTGCATCGCGGGCGAACTGGGACATGCCCCATTCCTCGATATACCCGTGCCCGCCATAGACCTGCTGGGCCTGTATGCACATCTCGAAGCCCTTGTCGGTCAGAAAGCCCTTGATGACCGGTGTCAGCAGCGAGATCAGGCCGTCTGCTTCGGCATCCTGCTTCCGGTGCGCGCGGTCGATCAGGCTTGCCCCCCACAGGGTAAAGGCGCGCGCGCCTTCGACAAAACTCTTCTGGTCCATCAGCATACGGCGCACATCCGGGTGCACGATCAGCGGGTCCGCCGGGCCATCAGGGTTCTGCGTGGCTGTCACATCACGGCCCTGCAACCGGTCTACCGCATAGGCCAGCGCATTTTCATAGGCGACTGCCGCCTGCGCATACCCCTGCAGGCCAACCCCGATCCGCGCCTCGTTCATCATGGTGAACATGGCCCGCATGCCCTTGTGCAGATCACCGATCAGATACCCTGTCGCCTCGTCATAATTCATGACGCAGGTCGCGTTGCCATGAATCCCCATCTTTTCCTCGATCTTGCCGACCGAGACACCGTTGCGCGCGCCGGACGTGCCGTCCTCGCCCACCAGAAACTTGGGCACGATGAACAGCGAGATGCCCTTGGTCCCCTCGCCGCCGCCGGGTGCCTTGGCCAGAACCAGATGGATCACGTTCTCGGCCATGTCGTGATCGCCCGCCGAGATAAAGATCTTCTGACCTGTAATCTTGTAGCTGCCATCGTCTTGCGGGATCGCCTTGGTGCGCAACATACCCAGATCGGTGCCGCAATGCGGTTCGGTCAGGTTCATGGTGCCGGTCCAGTCCAGCGACACCATTTTCGGCAGATAGGTCGCCTTCTGCTCGTCCGAGCCATGCGCCAGAATGGCCGAGATCGCACCATGGGTCAGGCCCTGATACATGTTCAGCGCCATGTTGGCCGACACGAAAATCTCGCCTACAGCCGAGCCCATGACATAGGGCAGGTTCTGGCCGCCAAACTCTTCGGGCAGGTCCAGCCCGTTCCAGCCACCGTCCTTGATCTGCTCGAACGCCGCCTTGAAGCCGTCGGGCGTATAGACAACACCGTTTTCCAGCCGGCACCCCTGCTGGTCGCCGATCTGGTTCACGGGCGCAAGTGCGCCTTCGGCCAGTTTGGCGGCTTCTTCCAGAATTGCGCTTGTGAAATCGGCCTCGAGATCGGCATAGCCGGGAACATCGGACTGGCTGACCTGCAGCAGGTCATGCAGGACGAATTGCAGGTCTTTGGTTGGGGCGGTGTAGCTTGGCATGGTGTGTCTCCCTTACTCGGCGGCCTCGGGGAGGTCTGCATTGCGCAGTATATTCTCACCCCAGGCAAGTTCGTGTTTCAGATCGGCAATCGCCTCGTTCAATTCGTCGCGCTGGCGCTCCATGTCAGCGAGGCGTTGGCACGCGATGTCATAGGTCTTGCGCAACTGCTTCAACTCGCTGTCGTCGCGGTCATACAAGTTCAGAAGCTGGCGGATCTCTTCGAGGCTGAAGCCGAACCGCTTGCCGCGCAAAATCAGCTTCAGCCGCGCCTGATCGCGGCGCGAAAACAGACGGTGCTGCCCGTCGCGCTGCGGGAATAACAGCTCCTTTGACTCGTAGAAGCGCAAGGTACGCGGTGTGACACCGAATTCGGCACACATCTGACGTATCGTCTTGTGGTTGTCCTGCATGACGCATCTCCCCTCTCAGGCCTGAACCCGAACGTTGAGGAGACAGTAACAAAGTTGACGTGAACGTAAAGTTAAACGCCGCGTCACAACCGCCCTGACGCAGCGTCTAGTCCGGGGCGATCAGGCGCGCCGAATCTGCGCGCAGTTTTTTCAGGTCGTCAATCGTACGCTCCAGGTCCTCAGCCTGCGCATGCAGCGCTACAAGCTGCCTGTCGGCAAGGTCCAGAAATGCCTGCAATTGCGGCTGCGTGCCTTCCGTTTCATAGATTTCCAGCCATTGCCGGATTTCTTCGAGGCTGAAGCCAAAGCGCCGCCCGCGCATGATCAGGGTCATTCGCGCCACTTCGCGCGGGGTGTAGAACCGGTTGCGCCCCTCCTTAACGGGGCTAAGCAACTCAATATATTCATAATACCGCAGCGTGCGCGGGGTCACGTCGAATTTCGCGCACATCTCCTTGAAGGTCAGCCTCGAATTGCTCATCCCGCTCCCCCGGAAAGTGCCGTTTGTGCCATGCTATGCGCGGGGCGGGCCGGATGCAAATGCTCTGACGGCTTGCCATTGCCGCGCGTTCCGGCGCAGAAAGGGACGAACTGAAACAGGATGGTCCTGGAATGTCCGACAACAGCCCGCAAGATTTCATCAATGCGCTGCCCTTTGCGCGCGCCCTGGGTATGCGGCTGGAAGATATCGGTGATGGCCGCGCGCGAATCGCCATGGACTGGGACCAGCGTTTCGTGGGCGACCCTGCGACCGGGGTCATCCATGGTGGTGCTGTCTCGGCACTGATGGACACATGCGGCGGGGCCGCCGTGATGTCCTATCCCGGTGCGCTGACGACGGCGACCATTGACCTGCGCATCGACTACATGCGTGCAGCCACGCCCGGCCAGAGCATCACGGCGCAGGCCGAATGCTACCATGTCACGCGCCGCGTGGCCTTTGTCCGCGCCACAGCACATGACGAAGACCCTGACAACCCTGTCGCCACAGCCAGTGGCGCCTTTACCTTTGACCGCAAGGAAGACCGCTGATGTCCCCTGCGCGCCCCGAACCTGTCCAGCAGGTCAAACACCGCCGCGACTCGGCCCTCAGGACACTTGTCGATTCTGTTCCCTATGCCGGTTTCCTCGGCATCGAATTCGAACGTCATGGCGATGAGTTGACTGCCGTGCTGCCCTATGATGAACGCCTGATCGGCAACCCCGTCCTGCCTGCGCTGCATGGTGGCGTGATTGCGTCCTTTCTGGAAGTGACCGCCATCATCGAGCTGAGCTGGGCAATGCTGTGGGATGAACTGGAATCGGGCAAACTGACCCCCGGAGCGATGGCCGAAAACCTGCCACGCCTGCCCAAGACCATCGATTTCACCGTCGATTACCTGCGCACGGGCCTGCCGCGCGATGGCTACGCCCGCGCGCGCGTCAATCGGTCGGGGCGGCGCTATGCCAGCGTCCATGTCGAGGCATGGCAGGACAATCGCGCGCGGTTGTTCGCGCAGGCGACCGGGCATTTTCTGATGCCACAGCGCGGAAATGGCTGAGCCGCAGGCGCTGACCGACCGGCGCATCCTGAAAATCGCGATTCCGATTGTGCTGGCCAATCTCTCGGTCCCGATACTGGGGGCCGTTGATACCGGGGTTGTGGGCCAGATGGGCGAAGCGGCCCCGATCGGTGCCGTGGGCCTTGGCGCGATCATCCTCGCCTCGATCTACTGGATATTCGGGTTTCTGCGCATGGGCACGACCGGGCTGGTGGCGCAAGCCACGGGGGCCGGTGATCTGGCGGAAAGCGGCGCAATCCTGACACGTGGTGTCATGATCGGGCTGGCGGCCGGAATTGTGATGGTGGCGGGGCAGGTGGGCATCACATGGGCGGCCTTTCGCATCGCCCCGGCCAGCCCCGAGGTCGAGGCACTTGCGCGCGACTATCTGTCGATCCGCATCTGGGGCGCACCCGCGACAATCGCGCTTTACGCCGTCAATGGCTGGCTGATCGCAACTGAACGCACACGGGGCGTGCTGGTGCTGCAACTGTGGATGAACGGGCTGAATATCGCGCTGGACCTGTGGTTCGTGCTGGGTCTGGGCTGGGGCGTGCAGGGCGTGGCAGTGGCCACGCTGATTGCCGAAGTCACGGCTCTTGGGCTGGGGTTGTGGCTGTGCCGCGCGGCATTTTCCGGCGCGCAATGGCGCGACTGGGCGCGTGTCTTTGATCGGGTGCGCCTGAAACGCATGTGGGTCGTGAACTCCGACATCATGATGCGCACGATAGCCCTGCAAGCGGCAATGACCGGATTCCTGTTTGTGTCCGCCGGATTTGGCGATGTGGAACTCGCGGCCAATCAGGTGCTCTGGCAATTCCTGATGATCACGGCCTTTGCGCTGGACGGTTTCGCCTTTGCTGCCGAGGCGCTGGTCGGGCAGGCCGTCGGGGCGCGATCAGTCGGGCTCATGCGCCGCGCCAGCCTGCGCGCCTCGGTCTGGGCGCTGGGGGTGGCGCTGGCCATGGCGCTGGGATTCTGGGTCGCAGGGCCATGGGTAATCGACCTGATGGCCGTGGACGAGGGTGTGCGCGCGGCAGCCCGTGCCTATCTGCCCTTTGTGGTGGTGCTGTCGGTGCTGGGGTTGGCCTGCTATATGCTTGACGGCATCTTTATCGGTGCAACCGGCACGCGCGAGATGCGCAACACGGTGATTCTGGCGGTGGCGATCTATGCGCTGGCGATCTGGGTCTTTGTGCCGATCTATGGCAATATGGCACTCTGGGGGGCGCTGATCCTGCTGAATGTGCTGCGTGGCCTGTTTCTGGGAGTGCTCTATCCACGACTGGAACGCCGGGTGGAAGCGGCGTGACAAGGGGCTCTGCCCCGCTGGCGCAAAACGCCAGCCCCCCGGAGTATTTGGGGCAAGATGAAACTCAGAGCCACGCGTCGCGGTCCGTGCCCACCGCATCTGCAAGCGTCGCATGGCCATCGCGGTCCAGCAGGTCGAGAAGCCCCTTATTCAGGCGCGGGACGAGTGACAGCCCGTCATAGACCAGCCCGGTATAAAGCTGCACGGCAGATGCGCCGGCGCAGATCTTGGCATAGGCCTGCTGCGGTGTGCTGATGCCCCCCACTCCGATCAGCGGCATCGTGCCGCCAGTCAGATGTGACAGTCGCGCCAGAACGCGCGTAGACAAATCGAACAATGGAGCGCCGGAAAGCCCACCTTTTTGGCCAGAACTTGCACTTTTCAAACCTTGACGCGTTATCGTCGTGTTGGTGGCGATGATCGCATCAACCTGCGCGCTGCGCGCCACATCGGCGATCTCGGACAAGTCGCCGTCGTCCAGATCCGGCGCGATCTTGAGGAAAACCGGCAACTTGCGCGGCAGCGTGGCGCGGGCATCCATCACACCAGCAAGCAGGGCGGCCAGCGCCTCGGCCCCTTGCAGATCACGCAGGGCCTCGGTGTTGGGCGAGGAGACATTGACCGTGGCAAAGTCCAGATGCGCGCCGGTCATCGCCAGCACCTGCGCAAAATCCTGCGCGCGGTCGGCACTGTCCTTGTTGGCACCCAGATTCAGACCAAGGATCATATCCTTGGGCCGCGCGCGCAGTCGCGCCGCAATCACTTCGGCACCGTCATTGTTAAAGCCGAACCGGTTGATGACCGCGCGATCCTCGGGCAGTCGAAACACGCGCGGGCGCGGATTGCCGGGTTGCGGGCGGGGCGTTGCTGCCCCCACCTCGACAAACCCGAACCCGGCGCGGGCAAGACCCGTCAGCGCAGTTGCGTTCTTGTCAAACCCGGCGGCCAGGCCGACCGGGTTGGGCAGGTCCAGTCCAGCCACCCGCATGTGCAGCCGTGACGAGATCACCGTTTTGGGCATCGGGGCAAGCCCGCGACGCAGGGCCCCCAGCGCAAAGCCATGTGCTGTCTCGGGATCAAAGGCACGCAGAAACGCCAGCCCCGCCCGTTCGATCAGGCTCATACCAGCCTCTCGGGGAAGATATGGCCCGAGGCCCCCAGCGGCAGTGACTTGTCCCAGACCACATCCGAGCGGCGCAACGCGCGATAGAGATGCGGGAACAAGGCACCGTTGCGCGAAGGCTCCCATTTCAGCGCAGACCCAAGCGCATCAGAGTCAACGGCAACCAGCACAAGGTCGCTTTCCGTGGCGAAATGTCTGGCCGCAGTCTCCATCACCTGCTGCGCGGTCGAGAAATGGATGTAGCCATCGGCCAGATCAACGGGCGCACCCAGTGTCTCGCCCGTGGCGACCAGATCATCCCATTCGGGGCGGCGGAAAATCTTGTAGATCAGCATGGGTGCTGTCATGCCCGTTGATGCGCGCAAGGTCAATTCCTCACAGCGGTCCCGGCAGGCGCTCTTCGCTGAGCAGCACATTCGCATCCACCGCGCCCACGCCCGGCAGCGTCATGATCCGGCGGCGCAGGACGCGCTCGAAATCGGGCAGGTCGCGGGCAACTACACGCAGGCGGTAGTCATAGAGCCCCAGCACATGCTGAACTGTCTGCACTTCGGGAATCGCGACCACGGCGCGTTCGAAATCGGCGAGGCTGACACGGCCCTTTGCGGCAAGGCTGATGCCCAGAAACACCGTCACACCAAGTCCCAGCGCCGCGAGGTCGAGGTCAAGCCGGGTGCGGGCAATGGCCCCGGCATCGCGCAGGCGCTTCAGGCGGCGCCAGGTGGCGGGCTGGCTGAGGCCAAGTTGTCGGCCCAGCGCGCTCGCGCTCGTGCTGGCGTCCCGCGCCAGCGCGCGCAGCAGGGCGCGGTCTGTGGCGTCAAGGTCGATCATGGCCGATACCGGGTCTGGGGGGCTTTGCCCCCCTCACCCCCCCAGGATATTTTTGCAAAGATGAATGTCACAGGGGCAGACTTTCGGCGTGCTTGATGTCGGACAGATGCATCAGCGCCTCCAGATCGGCGATATGCGGAAGCGTCAGGATACGGTCGCGGTAAATCTGCTGATAATGGGCCATGTCACGGGCGATGACATTCAGACGAATGTCGACGCGGCCAAGGAAGCTCTGGATTTCCAGCACCTCGGGGACCTGCCGCGCGGCGGCGATGAAATCATCGAAAGCGCGCGGGTTGGTCTTGTCGAGGGTGATGCGCAGGCTGACCTCGACCGCCCAGCCCAGCGCGCGCCAGTCGACAACCGCCTGCTGCCCGCGCAGGATGCCGCGTGTGCGCAGGCGTTCCAGCCTGCGCCAGCAGGTGGCCTCGGTCAGGTTTGTGGCCTGCGCGAGTTGGGCCATACTGGCATCCGGTGCCGCGATAAGTTGGCGCAGCAGGCGACGGTCGGTGTCATCTATGCGCATGATTTTCTCGTATTTTTGGCTATCTTCAATGATTATTACCATTATGCCGCAAAACATGCGAGGTTTGAAACGAATTTTCGTTCGATTCCCCTATGCTCTGCGGCAGTCACGCATTCCAGGAGGAAAACCATGCGCGTTTACTATGATCGCGATTGCGATGTGAACCTGATCAAGGACAAGAAGATCGCCATTCTGGGCTATGGCAGCCAGGGGCATGCTCATGCGCTGAACCTGCGCGATTCGGGGGCCAAGAATCTGGCCGTTGCCCTGCGCGACGGATCGCCATCGGCCAAGAAGGCCGAAGCCGAAGGTCTGAAGGTGATGGGCATCGCCGAAGCAGCGGCGTGGTGCGACCTGATCATGTTCACCATGCCCGACGAATTGCAGGCAGAGACCTACAAGAAACACGTCCATGACAACCTGCGCGACGGTGCCGCGATTGCCTTTGCCCACGGGTTGAACGTGCATTTCGGCCTGATCGAGCCGAAGCCCGGCGTCGATGTGATCATGATGGCCCCCAAGGGCCCCGGCCACACCGTGCGCAGCGAATACACCAAGGGCGGCGGTGTGCCCTGTCTGGTGGCCATCCACCAGGATGCGACCGGTCGCGCGATGGAGCTTGGCCTGTCTTACTGCTCGGCCATCGGTGGCGGGCGCTCGGGGATTATCGAGACGAATTTCCGTCAGGAATGCGAAACCGATCTGTTCGGCGAGCAGGCTGTTCTGTGCGGTGGTCTGGTCGAATTGATCCGTATGGGCTTTGAGACGCTGGTCGAGGCGGGCTACGAGCCTGAGATGGCGTATTTCGAGTGTCTGCACGAGGTCAAGCTGATCGTGGACCTGATCTATGAGGGCGGAATCGCCAACATGAATTACTCGATCTCGAACACCGCCGAATATGGCGAATATGTCAGTGGCCCGCGCATCCTGCCTTATGCAGAAACCAAGGCGCGGATGAAAGACGTCCTGACCGACATCCAGACTGGCAAGTTCGTGCGTGATTTCATGCAGGAAAATGCCGTTGGCCAACCCTTCTTCAAGGCGACGCGCCGAATCAATGACGAGCATCAGATCGAGCAGGTCGGCGAGAAACTGCGCGCGATGATGCCATGGATCGGTGCGTCCAAGATGGTGGACAAGGACCGCAACTGACGCCAGTAGGGTGGGTGCTGTGCACCCACCTGTTTCCAGACCGGTCCAGCCCCCGTGCCGACGCAGGGGGGGTGGTGCCATCTTACGCAGGGAGTTCGTGTGACGGGATCACCGGAAAGAACATGCCGCCTGACCACAGACCGAACCACTGCTGTCCCTCATGTGGGGCATGCGCGCCCAGATCGACCAGACGGTAGAAGCTCTTGCGGTCAATCAGCGCCTCCAGCCCTGCGCGGATCATGACATAGGGCGAGGGTTCGCCTGTTTCGGGGTCACGGACCACACGCAGCGGATGCGCGGCACCGGCCTCGGCCTCATCGCCCACATTGGTAACGAAGGTCAGGCGCTGGTCCTGCCCCTGCCCTTGGACGCGGAAATCGACTGCGACGAACGGGGCGTCCTCGACCGTGATGCCCACTTTCTCAACCGGGGTGACGAGGTAGTATTTTCCGTCTTCCAGCTTCAGGATCGTTGAAAACAGGCGCACCAAGGGGGCGCGCCCGATGGGTGTGCCCTCGTAGAACCATGTCCCGTCGCGCGCGATCCGCATGTCCAGATCACCGCAAAACGGCGGGTTCCACAGATGCACCGGCGGCAGCCCCTTGCCCTTGGCGGCGGCACTTGCCGCCTCGGCCAGCGCATTTGCCGATGGTGTCACGGTATTTTGTTCGCCTGTGCTTTTTGCCATTGGCCCCTCATGCGATATGTCACAGGGTAAGTGTAACACCTATGTCCCGAAATTCATCCTGCAAGGAGCGCCCGCATGACCCACGACAGCGATCTGGTCACCGAGATCGAAGCCCTGGGCGAGAAACTCGCCGCCGCGCGCGCCAGCATCAACCGCCGCTTCATTGGTCAGCGCAATGTCGTCGATCTGACCCTGACCGCCATGCTGTGCGGGGGTCATGGCCTGCTGATCGGCCTTCCGGGGCTGGGCAAGACGCGGCTGGTCGATACGCTCTCGACCGTGATGGGGCTGAAGGGCAATCGCATCCAGTTCACACCCGACCTGATGCCAGCCGATATTCTGGGGTCCGAAGTGCTGGATGTAGCCGAGGACGGGCGGCGGTCGTTCCGTTTCATCGAAGGGCCGATTTTCTGTCAGCTTCTGATGGCGGATGAAATCAACCGCGCGTCGCCGCGCACGCAGGCGGCATTGTTGCAGGCCATGCAGGAACGCGAAGTAACCGTCGCGGGCACCCATCATGCGCTTGACCGTCCGTTCCATGTTCTGGCCACGCAAAACCCCATCGAGCAGGAAGGCACCTACCCCCTGCCCGAAGCACAGCTTGACCGCTTTCTGGTCCAGATCGATGTCGAATACCCCGACCGCGCAACCGAGCGCGATATCCTGATCGCCACCACTGGTGAGAACGAAGACGCCGCGCACGAGGTGTTCAGCGCCGCCGAGCTGATCGCGGCCCAAAGCCTGCTGCGCCGCATGCCCGTCGGGGACAGTGTGGTCGAGGCGATTCTCGATCTGGTCCGCGCCTGCCGCCCGGACGAACCCGAAGCCCATGAGACCGTGCGCGGGGCAGTCAGTTGGGGGCCGGGACCACGCGCAGCGCAGGCCTTGATGCTGACCGTGCGGGCGCGCGCGCTGCTCGATGGTCGTCTGGCACCGTCAATCGAGGATGTCGCGATCATGGCCCGCCCGGTTCTCAGCCACCGCATGGCCCTGGGCTTTGCGGCGCGGGCGCGCGGCGAAAGCCTTGGCACGATCATCGAACGCGTCGCCCAAGAGGCCACACGCATGGAGGCGGCCGCGTGAATGACCGCGCCCTTCTACGCTCGCGCGCCGAGGAACTGGCAGCACCGCTGCCCGCACTTCTGGCGCAAGCCGAGCAACTGGCTGCTTCGGTGCTGCCGGGCGCGCATGGGCGCAGGCGTGCGGGGTTGGGCGATGAGTTCTGGCAATACCGTCAGGCCACGGCATCCGATGGGGGCGCGCGCATTGACTGGCGACGCTCGGGGCGGGCCGATGTGCATTTCGTGCGCGAGACCGAATGGCAGGCCGCGCAGGCGGTGACGCTCTGGGTCGACACGTCGCAGGCGATGGCCTTTTCGGGCCACAAGACGCGCGGCACCAAGGGCGCACGCGCGCGGGTGCTGGGGCTGGCACTGTCGGTTCTGCTGCTCAAGGGTGGCGAGCGCGTGGGTCTGATGCCCGGCTTGCCACCCCGCGCCGGACGCGCGCAGCTTGATCCGTTGGCACTGGCACTCAGCGAACCCGAGGGCGCGGGCGCGGGCGATTATGGTGCCCCGCCTCTGGCGGTGTTGCCTGCCCATTCGCAGGCTGTGTTCCTGTCCGATTTCTTTGGCCCTGCCGATGCCCTGCGCGAGGCCGTTGGCCGTGCGGCTGACCGGGGTGTGCACGGTGCACTGGTCCAGGTGTTGGACCCGGCGGAAGAGGACTTCCCCTATCAGGGTCGCTCGATCTTTGAATCGATGGCTGGGGCCTTGCGGCATGAGACATTGCGCGCCAGTGATCTGCAGGCGCGCTACCGCGAGCGACTGGCCGAACGCAAGGACATGCTCGCGACCCTCGCCCGGACGACCGGTTGGCAGGTCCTGCATCACCATACTGACCAGCCCCCTGCCAATGCGCTTATGTGGCTATGGCAAGTGCTTGATGCCGGACGGGGGCGCTGATGTTCACGCTTGGGCCTCTCGGATTTGCCACCCCAGCCCTGCTGGTCGCCCTTGTGGCGTTGCCAGTCTTGTGGTGGCTGCTGCGCGCAGTTCCGCCCGCGCCGGTCATCCGGCGCTTTCCGGGCGTGGCACTGCTGATCGGGCTGAAGGATGAAACGACCGAGACTGACAAGACGCCATGGTGGCTGCTCGTTCTGCGCGCGCTGGCGGTTGCGGCGCTGATCTTCGGCTTTTCCGGGCCTGTGCTGAACCCGCAACCCGCGCGCGACGGTTCTGGCCCGCTGATGATCCTGCTGGACGCCTCATGGGCGAGCGCGCGCGACTGGCCGCGCCGCATGGCGCGTGTTGACGAGTTGCTGGCCGAAGCGGCACGCGCCGACCGGCCCGTCGCCGTGGTATCGCTGACCGATCTGCCTGCAGGCGAGGTCCCCTTTCGCAATGCCGATTTCTGGGTCGAGCGTCGCGCGGGGATGGAACCCGCCCCCTACGAGCCCGACGCCCAGAGTGTCGCAGACTGGACCACCCGCCTGCCCGCCGAGGTTCAGACCTACTGGCTGTCGGATGGTCTGGACCACACTTACCGCGCGGACCTGACAGACGCGCTATCGGGGCGCGGCCCTGTCACGGTGTTCGAAACCACGCGCCCGGTTCTGGCACTTGCCCCGCCAGAGTTGCGCGACGGCGTGATCCACCTGCCTGTCCACCGCCTGCCCGGCCTGCCTGCGCAGGATGTCGAGATTACCGCGCATGGGCGCGACCCTGCCGGGGTGGAACGCGTGCTGGCCCAAGGCACGCTCAGCATGGACACGGGCGAGGCCACCGGCGTGCTGGACCTGACGCTGCAGCCCGAATTGCGCAACCGTATCACGCGGTTCCAGATCGCAAGCGAGCGTTCGGCAGGGGCTGTGGCGCTGACCGATGACGCGCTGCAACGGCGCAAGGTCGCGCTTCTGACCGGGCGTGAGGGGCGCGAGGGGCTGGACCTGTTGTCGCCCTTCTTCTACCTGCGTCAGGCGCTGGAGCCTGTGGCCGAACTGATCGAAAGCCCTTCGGTTGATGACCTGTTGCTGACCGCACCCGATGTTCTGGTCCTTGTGGACATTGCCCAACTGGGCGAACTGGAATCCGCGCAGATCCTGGACTTCGTCAATGATGGCGGGTTGCTGCTGCGTTTTGCCGGGCCGCGTCTGGCCGCAAGCGACATCGCCCGGTCCGAAGAAGACCCCCTTTTGCCCGTCCGCCTGCGGATCGGTGGGCGCACAGTGGGCGGCGCCATGAGTTGGGGCGAGCCCCGCCGCCTGCGTGAATTTGGCGAGGAGTCGCCTTTTGCCGGTCTGCGCATCCCGTCCGATGTGACCATCAGCGCGCAGGTTCTGGCCCAGCCCGACCCGGCGCTGGCGGATCGCACCATCGCTTCGCTGGCGGATGGCACACCGCTGGTCACGCGCAAATTCTCGGGCGACGGGCAGGTCGTGCTGATGCACACCACCGCCAATGCCGATTGGTCCAGCCTGCCGCTGTCGGGGCTGTTCGTGGAAATGCTGGAACGACTCGCCGTCTCAACGCGCCCTGCTGCGCTTGGCGCAGGTGCGCTGGCCGCCAGCCAATGGCAGCCAGAGCGCGCGCTGGATGGCTTCGGGCAGGTGATTGATGTAAGCGACCGCCCCGCCCTGCCCGGCGATCGGCTGGCCGAAGGCCGCTTTGGCCCAGACCTGCCGCCGGGTGTCTATCGCAGTGCCATCGGCAGTGTAGCCCTGAATATCGGAGCACCAGACATGACCCTCTCACCAGCAAACTGGCCCGCGACAGTCACGGTCGAGGGCGATGCGCTGGCCGAGGAGCGCGACCTCAAGGCCCTGTTTCTGGCATTGGGGCTTGGCGCGTTGATGCTGGACATTCTGGCCGCACTCTGGGTGTCGGGCCGGTTGCGCAGTGCCACAGCGGCCATGGGGCTGGTGGCGATAATGCTGACCGGCACCCCGGCCGAAGCTGACACCGAAGCAGATGACCGGCTTGCACAGATCGCCACATCCGAAATGGTGCTGGGGCATGTGCTGTCAGGCGATTCGCGTGTGGATGACATGGCGCGCGCGGGGCTACTGGGGCTGAGCCGGGTGCTCTATGCGCGCACCTCGGTCGAGCCCGGCCCGCCTATCGGTGTCGATCTGGAACGCGACGAGTTGACCTTTTTTCCCTTCCTCTACTGGCCGATCACCGAGGACAGCCCCATCCCGTCAGATGCGGCCTATTCTAAACTGAACCGCTATCTGCGCGGTGGTGGCATGATCATGTTCGACACGCGCGACGCCGAACTGGCGGGCCTGACGCGCACCACCCCCGAGGCGCGCCGCCTGCAGGCCATTGCGCGCCCGCTGGATATTCCACCGCTGGAGCCCATCCCCGAGGATCACGTCCTGACCCGCACCTTTTACCTGATACAGGAATTTCCCGGTCGTCACACAGGCCGCGATGTCTGGGTCGAGGCCGCCCCCCCCGATGCGGAACGCGCGGACGGGATGCCGTTTCGAAACCTCAATGACGGGGTGACGCCGGTTATCGTCGGTGGGCATGACTGGGCCGCCGCATGGGCCGTCGATGATGGCGGGCGACCGCTGGTGCGGCTGGGTATGGGGGTATCGGGCGACCAGCAACGCGAGATTGCCTATCGCTTTGGCGTGAACCTGATAACCCATGTGCTGACCGGAAATTACAAGTCGGATCAGGTCCATGTGCCTGCTCTGCTGGAAAGGCTGGGGCAATGATCGGGGGGCAGGAAATCGTCTTTGCGCCGTTGCTGCCATGGCTGGTGATCGCGCTGGTCGCTACTGGTGCCGTGCTGATGGTGGGGTTGGCACTCTGGCAGGGGCTGCGCGGCTGGTGGCTGCGCGGGCTGGCGGCATTCGCACTGATCGCGGCGCTGACCAACCCCTCGCTGCTGACCGAAGAACGCGAAACGCTCAGCGATATCGCACTGGTGCTGGTGGATGACACGGCGTCCAACCGTCTGGGCACGCGCGAGGCGCAGACCGAGGCCGCACTCGCCCACCTGGAAGACGCGCTGGACGGTCTGGGCGACATGGAGACGCGCATCGTGCGCCTGCCGGACGGGCCGCGCAACACGGGCACCCAATTGACCACGGCGCTGTCCGAGGCCCTGGCAGACCTGCCGCGCGACCGGATTGCAGGCGTTTTTGCGCTGACGGACGGGCAGGTGCATGACGAGGTGCCGAGCATGGATCTGCCTGCACCGCTGCACCTGTTGCAGACCGGCGAGGCCACGGATTGGGACCGTCGCCTGATTATCCGCAATGCGCCCGCCTTTGCCATTCTGGGCGAACCCGTGACCCTGACCCTGCGGGTCGAGGATCAGGGTGCCGTGCCTGCCGATACAAGCCGTTTTGCCACGCTGCAGTATGCGATCAATGGCGGCGAGACGATGCGCACCATGGTGCCGGTAGGCGAAGACATGGAAATCACTGTCACGCTGGACCGGGGCGGCATGAATGTGCTGCAATTCGAGTTGGAGGAGGCCGAGGACGAACTGACCATGCGCAACAATGCCGCCATCGTGCAGATCAACGGGGTGCGCGACCGCCTGTCCGTGCTGCTGGTCTCGGGCGAGCCGAATGCCGGGCAGAGGACATGGCGCAACCTGCTGAAATCCGACCCGGCGGTCGATCTGGTGCATTTCACCATCCTGCGCCCGCCCGACCGCCATGATGGCGTGCCCGTCAATGAATTGTCGCTGATCGCCTTTCCCACGCGCGAATTGTTCGTCGAGAAGATCGACGAATTCGATCTGATTATCTTTGACCGCTACCGCCGCCGGGGCATCCTTCCCAACAGCTATTTCGCCAATATCGCCCGCTATGTCGAAGAGGGCGGCGCGCTGCTGGTCGTGGGCGGGCCGGAACTGGCAAGCGCCGACAGTATCTGGCGCTCGCCGCTGGGCGATGTCTTTCCCGCCCGCCCCACAGCGCGCGTGATTGAACAGGGCTACCGCCCAAGGGTCACCGAACTGGGGCAGCGTCACCCCGTCACCTCGGGGCTGGAGGCATTGGTGCCACCGGGCGAGGATGGTCCCGGCTGGGGCCGGTGGTTCCGCCAGATCGAGCTTTTGCCCGAGCGTGGCCAGACCGTGATGTCCGGTGTCGAGGACCGACCGCTTCTGGTGCTCGACCGTGTCGGCGAGGGACGGCTGGCGCTGCTGGCTTCGGACCAGACATGGCTGTGGGATCGCGGCTATGAGGGGGGCGGGCCACAACTGGAATTGCTGCGCAGACTGGCGCACTGGATGATGGGCGAGCCTGATCTGGAGGAAGAAACCCTCAGCGCCACCGCCGAAGGACAGCGCATCACCATCATCCGCCGGACACTGCGCGATGAGGTGGGTGAGGTCACAGTCACCGGCCCGGATGGCGCAACCGTTGATCTGGCCCTGACCGAGGACAGCCCCGGCGACTACCGCGCGGAATGGGAGGCACCCGAGATCGGCCTCTACCGACTGCAAGAAGGGGAACTCGAATCCGTCGTTGCCCTTGGCCCGCAAGCCCCGCGCGAATTCGAGGAAACCATCGCCACGCCCGAGAAACTGCGCCCGCTGGTCACAGCCTCGCGCGGCGGTGTCGTGCGGGTGGAAGACGGCCTGCCGGAATTGCGTCTTGTGCGCGAGGGGCGGGCGGCGGCAGGGCGTGGCTGGCTGGGGCTGACCCCGCGCGATGCCTATCTGACGACCGAGTTGCGAAGTGCCGCACTATTGCCGGGCTGGCTATGGCTGATGCTGGCAGCGGGTCTGGCGCTGGGGGCATGGCTGCGCGAGGGCCGGTAACGCAATCATGTTAGCTGGTCGGCTGATATCCTACCTGCAAACGGCACCCAAACCCATGGAGCGGACGCGCAGTGACTGCCGTTTGCGGGCGGGCATCATGTGACCGGCTCGCATTCTGCCAGGAAACGCGCCAGCGCCAGTGCCGTTGCCTCGGGGGCGGTGTCCGGAAAGAAATGCCCGCCCGGCACAGTCTGCGCCTGCATCTGCGCCAGCCTGTCGGCCCAAGTCGCAGGCACATCATAGGCGCGCGCCATTGCCCCGTCGGCCCCATAAAGCACCAGCGCCGGGCAGGTGACCTTGCGCCCCAGATCGCCCTCATCCAGTGCCAGATCATGCACAATGGCGGCGCGGTAGTCCTGACACATGCCAAAGATCACCTCGGGCCTGCGCCATGCGGCACGATAAGCGGCAAGCGTCTCGGGGCGGAAATCCTTCAGCCGCGCGCCACCCCAGCCCAGAAGGCAGCTTTCGAAATAGTAATCCGGGTCCGGCGCGATCAATCGCTCTGGAAAGGGGTGGGGCTGTGCGAGAAAGAACCAGTGATAATAACTGCGCGCCACCTTGCAGGTCAGGTCGGTCAACAGCAGGTGCGTGGGCACGATATCCATCAGCGTCAGGCTTGCGACGCGCTCGGGCGCGTCAAGTGCCATCCTGTGCGTCACACGCGCGCCCCGATCATGACCCACCAGATGAAATCGCGTGAACCCCAGCGCCGCCATCAACGCAAGCTGGTCCTGCCCCATCGCCCGAAAACTGTAGGCTGCACAGTCTTGCGGCCTATCTTGTGCAGGTACGTCTGACGCACCATAACCCCGCAGATCAGCCATCACCACGGTATGATCGGCCGCCAGAGTGGCCGCGATGGGCTGCCACATGTCGCGCGTCTGAGGGAACCCGTGAAGCAATAGCACAGGCGGCCCAGCGCCCCCGATGCTGACCGCAATCTCGACCTCGCCCACATCCATGCGTCGATCATGAAACCCTGTCATGTGCCCGATCCTCCCAAATATCAGGATCAGCCGGGGTCAGATACAGGTCAACAGGGTTTTTCCTCAGCGCAGTCGCAGATCAGCCTGATCGCCCTTCCCCTGATCCGAGATGAAGCGCAGCGTGTTTCCATCGCGCAGCACAAGCTGGCAATTATACGGGTCACCCGATTGGCCAAATTCCAGCGTGCGGCAGAAATACCCGTCGCGCCATTCCCACATGCCAGCGACATTCATGCCAAAGCCACGCCCTGTGATCTCGCCCTCTGGCAAGACTTCCAGACGTATTCCAAAGCGCGTCAGTTCACGCCCATCCACCAGAGACCGAAAGGTGCTTTCCTCGCGGACCGGCTCAAAATCGGCCAGAGCCGGGGTGGCAGTCAGAACCAGAGCTGCAATCAGGGATGCAAAAATGCGCATATCTGTCCTCCATCCGGGTTGGTTGTGAACAGTTACGGACAGCAGCCCGGACTGGATGACTCTTTGCCCGCGGCTATTGCGCCAGCCCCAGCACATCAAGCATGGAATACTCGCCCGGCCCCTGCCCCTGTGCCCAGATCGCCGCGCGCACGGCCCCGCGCGCAAACAACGCGCGGTCCGAGGCAACATGGCGTAACACGATCCGCTCGCCCTCGCCTGCGAAGATCACATCATGTTCGCCCACATAATCGCCACCGCGTATGGCGTGAAAGCCGATGGCCCCACTCTCGCGCGCGCCGGTGATCCCGTCACGGCCCCGGTCGGCCACATCCGACAGACGCACCCCGCGCCCCTCTGCTGCGGCCTCGCCCAGCATCAGCGCCGTGCCCGAAGGGGCGTCAACCTTGTGCCGGTGATGGGCCTCGACGATATCGATATCGAATTCCGCGCCCAGCGCCGCTGCCACCTGTCGCGTCAGCGTGACCAGCAGATTCACGCCAAGGCTCATATTGCCCGCGCGCACAACGCGCCCGGTCTGGCCGGCCTGCGCGATGGTGTCCAGATCCGCGTCCGCAAATCCGGTCGTGCCGATCACATGCACCACACCTGCCGCAGCGGCGCCCTGCGCAAGGGCAACCGAAACGCCGGGCGAGGTGAAATCGATAATCGCATCAGACACTTCCAGCGCCTCTGCCCAGTCATCCGTGACGATCAGTCCCCGCGCAGCCCCCCCCATGGCAACACCCAGATCCGCACCGATCCAGTCATGGCCCGCACGCTCGACCACAGCCGAAAGCTGCGCCATATCCGAGGCATCGATCAGTTGCACCAGCATCTGCCCCATCCGCCCCGAAGCCCCCATGACTGCCATACGAACCATTCTGGCCCCCTTGCTCCATTCAAATCTGCGCGTGATCGCGCGCTTCCTTAGCCCGCAGCGCATAAAATGGCAAAGCCTCGTTGCGCGGGGGCGCGGTATCTCCTACATGTCGATTATGGGAAAAGCACGCATTCAGTCTGTCCGGGGGCCTACGCAACGCCAGTTGCGCGTGGGCGAGTTGATCCGCCGCAATCTGTCCGAGGTTCTGACGCGCGGCGATGTACACGACCCCGATCTGGGGCGCGTGCCCATTACTGTCAGCGAAGTGCGTACTTCGCCCGATCTGCGCGTTGCGACAGCCTATGTGATGCCGCTGGGCGGGCGCGATCAGGACGGCACATTGGCTGCGCTGCGCCGCAACACGGCAGAGTTGCGCCATCTGGTCGCGCGGGGCCTTACACTGAAATATGCGCCCGACCTGCGCTTTCAGATCGACGAGAGCTTCGAGCGCATGGACGAAACACGCAGGCTTTTGCAGGATGAAAAGGTCCAGCGCGACATTGCAAGTGGAACGGACGAGGATGCGCGGGACGGCTAGGACGGTTCTGACACTACTGGCGGTCATGCTTTTGGCCGGACAGGCACAGGCCGATTGCACGCGCACCGACTATCTGGGCAACAGCTTTACCCATTGCGAGGCCGTGAGCGGGGATGATCTGCGGCTGTTTCTGTACAGTGCCGAGGATCAGGTCTACGGCAATTTCCGCAAGATCGACGAGGCGCTGGCGCGCGACGGCAAGCGGCTGGCCTTTGCGATGAATGGCGGCATGTATCACCCCGACCGCAGCCCGGTGGGGCTGTATATCG
The DNA here is from genome assembly GCA_007118295.1 of Paracoccaceae bacterium. Lineage (GTDB taxonomy): Bacteria > Pseudomonadota > Alphaproteobacteria > Rhodobacterales > Rhodobacteraceae > Roseinatronobacter. The sequence goes on from SKRW01000179.1 coordinate 19,227, forward strand.
AAGGCGGCGCGCAGGTGTCGCGGCTTGTCACCAGCGAGGGGCCGGGAAATTTCGGCCTGTTGCCCAACGGGGTATTCTGCATCGAGGACAACCGCTTTACCCTGATTGAAAGCCGCGCCTTTGCGACCGCGCCGCCGGATTGCCGCTATGCCGCGCAGAGCGGGCCGATGCTGGTGATCGATGGGGCCTATCACCCCCGTTTCATCGAAGAGTCCGACTCGCGGCTCATCCGCAACGGGGTGGGTGTCTCTGCCGACGGGAAGCGCGCGGTTTTCGTTATCGCAAATACGCGGGTCAATTTCCACGAATTCGCGCAGTTCTTTCGAGACTACCTTGGCCTTTCGCAGGCGCTCTACATAGATGGGAATGTCTCGCGTCTGCATGCGCCGGGTCTGCGCCGGTCGGATTGGGGGACATTGCTGGGTCCGATCGTGGGCAAGGTGGTTGACGCGCGGCCACCCTCGAATTAGCACGCGCCATCCAGACAGGGGAAAGACAATGGGACGCAAGCGCAAGGGCCGCGCCATATCGGGCTGGCTGGTGGTCGACAAGCCTGCAGGCGTGACCTCGACTGCGGTGGTCGGCAAGGTCCGCTGGGCGCTTCAGGCGCAAAAGGCAGGCCATGCGGGCACGCTGGACCCTGCAGCGACGGGCGTTCTGGCCGTGGCACTGGGCGAGGCCACAAAGACCGTGCCCCACATCACTGACGCGCTGAAATGCTATCTTTTCATGGTGCGACTGGGACAAGCGACCACCACCGATGACGCCGAGGGCGAGGTCATCGCCGAAGCCGCTCTGCGGCCCGATGATGCCGCGATCCTCGCGGCGCTGGATGCCTTTCGCGGCGATATCCAGCAGGTCCCGCCCCAATTCTCGGCCGTCAAGGTCGAAGGTGAACGTGCCTATGACATCGCGCGGGCGGGAGAGGAGATGGATCTCGCTGCGCGCCCGCTCCGGGTCGAGCGGCTGGAGGTGGTGGGGCGCCCCGATGCGGACCATGTCGAGTTGGAAATGGTCTGCGGCAAGGGTGGCTATGTGCGCTCCATCGCGCGCGATCTGGGGACCGCTCTGGGGTGCCACGGTCATGTCGCGTGGTTGCGGCGCCTGTGGTCCGGTCCCTTTCGCGCCGAAGATGGGCTGAGCCTTGTACAGATTGACGAGTTGGCGCACAGCCCTGCCTTGGACGCGCATTTGCGCCCGCTGGAAGACGGGCTTGCCGGGCTGCCAGAGTTGCCCGCAACGCCCGAAGGTGCCGCCCGACTGCGCAATGGCAACCCCGGTGAAGTGACACACGCATCTGTCGGCTATGGCGATCTGGCCTGGGCCAGCCATGACGGGCGCGCCTTGGCTGTCGGCACCTACAGGGCCGGACTGCTCCACCCGCACCGGGTGTTCAACGACCCATGACAGACTGGGAAAACGCCATCACGCGCAGCCATGTCAAAGGCGATGCACCGTCGGTCGCGGTCTATTCGGCCTGCGAAACCTATCGCTACCTGCTGACGCGCGCATGGTCCCCGGAACAGGGGCGGGCGTTGTTCATCATGCTCAACCCCTCGACTGCGACCGAGGTCGAGAATGACCCGACGGTCGAACGCTGCGAGCGGCGCGCGCGCGCGCTGGGGTTCGGGGCCTTCCGGGTCTGCAATATCTTTGCCTTTCGGGCGACCGACCCGCGCGTCATGCGCGCAGCCCCCGATCCGGTCGGCCCGTTGAATGACCGCGCGATTCTCGACAGCCTGACCTGGGCCGATCAGATCATCTGCGCATGGGGTACGCATGGCGCCTATCTTGAACGCGGCGCGCTGGTCGAGCGTCTGCTGCGTGCGCGACAGGTGGACCTCTGGCATCTCGGGCTGAGCAAGGCCGGTCACCCCAGGCATCCACTATATATCGGGTATCATGTGACACCGCAGCGATGGACGTAGTGTGGGTGGTTCTGCCGCGTCAGCGGCAGGTTCACCCACAATGGCCAGCGTTGGGTGGGTCAACCCGCGCGTGACCGCGCGGAACGACCCACCCTACGAACACGCGATCTTAACCTTGATGCGGCAGGCTCTGTGGCATGGCCTGTTATCTCCGTCCAAAGCGCCCCGGTGCGACCATCTTCTTCACGCTCTGCCTTGCCCGGCAGGGCAATGACCTGCTGGTCACTGAAATCGCCGCCCTGCGCCGCGCGTTTCGTGACACAATGCGGGACCGCCCGTTTCGCATCGACGCCTGTGTGATCCTGCCGGACCATCTGCATTGCATCTGGACGGTGCCGCCCGATGATCTGGAGTATTCGACACGCTGGCGCCTGATCAAGGGACGCTTTGCGCATCACCTCGCAGCGCGACCTCGTTCACCCAGCAAACACCGGAAATCCGAAAAGGGGATCTGGCAGCGGCGCTTCTGGGAACACCATATCCGCAATGCGCGGGATCACGCGATGCATCTCCGGTATTGCCACACAGATCCCGTGCGCCACGGGTTGGTCACAAGCCCTCAGGACTGGCCCTATTCCACCGCGCTACAGCCAGACACAATGCGCATCGACACGCTGCCGCCACTGCCTATGCCGGATTTTGGTGAATTTGCGGCTCGACGCTGCCCCTAGTCTCGGCGCAGCCGGATCACGACATCGACCCGCGCGATCCGGGCGCCTTTCGGGGCCTCTGGCAGACGCGAGAATTCGACCTCGGATGATGGCGCATCGGTCAGTTCCTGCGTTTCTTCCCAGAAGAAGTGCGGATGATCCTCAACGCAGGTGTCGAAATAGGATCGCGTCGCATCGACTGTGATCTCGTTCAGCAGGCCGGCATCGCAAAACGCGCGCAGTGTGTTGTAGACTGTGGCCAGCGAGACGGACTCACCGCTCGCTTTGGCGGCCATGAACAGACTTTCAGCCGTCACATGCCGGTTTTCGCCGTCGCCGACCAGCAGGCCCGCCAGCGACACGCGCTGCCGGGTCGGGCGAACCTTGCCGCGCAACAACCATTTTTCGCCTGCTTGCGAACTGGCAGGGGTCAGTGGAGCGAAACACATATCCATACCCTCATATAAAGGACAAAAGTGCAAAGTTTCAAATGAAAATCGGTCGCAACACAGTCACAACGGATCGCACACCGCCTTGTCAGGCCTTGATCACGGGTGCTAGACGGAGAAAACCCTTGCAGGAGACCCTCATGACCAGCTACCCGTCCTCGTTCGACAAGGAGGCCCTTCTTGCCTGTGCCCGTGGCGAATTGTTCGGCCCCGGCAATGCCCAGCTTCCCGCCCCCCCCATGCTGATGATGGACCGCATCACCGAAATCTCGGGCGACGGGGGCCTGCATGGCAAGGGCCATGTGGTGGCAGAATTCGATATTTCGCCTGATCTCTGGTTCTTTGAATGCCATTTCCCCGGAAACCCGATCATGCCGGGCTGTCTTGGCCTGGACGGTCTGTGGCAGCTCACCGGCTTCAATCTGGGCTGGCGCGGCTGGCTTGGCCGCGGTTATGCGCTGGGTGTGGGCGAGGTCAAGCTGACCGGCATGGTGCGCCCGGACCGCAAGATGCTGACCTACAAGGTCGATTTCACCAAGGCCCTCCAGACACGTCGTCTGACCATGGGCGTGGCCGATGGCATTGTCGAGGCTGATGGCGATGTCATCTATCAGGTCAAGGACATGAAGGTGGCACTGTCCGAATCATGAGGCAGCGCGCCGCTGCTCGCGCGCATTCAGCCAGTTGATCGCGAGCAGCACCAGCAACACGCCTGCTCCCGCCACCTCGATCCGGAAATCGGGCCAGAACAGCGCCGCGACCGCAGGCAGCGCCAACAGGCGCGACAGCTTGTCCATCCATGTGAACAGATACCCCTCGATTGCGGCGGCAAAGGCCGCAAGGCCAAGGATAGCCGTAAACCCGGTCCAGAGCACATGCGGCAGCGGCCCGCCATAGATGATCTCGGGGTTGAACACCATGAAAAGCGGGATCAGATACAGGCCCTTGGCAAACTTCCATGCCTGAACACTGGTTTCCATCGGCTTTGACCCCGCCACCGCTGCGCCAGCAAAGGCCGCGAGCGCCACAGGGGGCGTGACATTGCTGTCTTGGCTATACCAGAATACCACCAGATGCGCGATCAGCAGCGGGATGCCGAATTCATTGTGCAATGCCGGGCCTACCAGCACGATCAGCACGATATAGCTGGCCGTCACGGGCAGCCCCAGACCAAGGATCAGCGAGGCAATCAGCACCAGCGCCAGCGCGGCCACGATATTGCCGCCAGACAGCGACACCATCATGGAACTGAACTTCAGCCCCAGCCCGGTCAGCCCGACGACGCCCACAATGATCCCGGCCACCGCGCAGGCAATCGACACGGCAACTGCATTGCGCGCGCCCAACTCCAGCGACTCGAAGATCATGCGCACGCCGCGCATCACGGATGCCTGCACCCGCGCGCCCGTCAGGGGACCGTCAAACACCACCGCCCACAACCCGCGCAGCCCCGCGACCCCGATCACGGCCATGATCGCCCAGAACCCCACCCGCATGGGAGAGATATTGTTGACCAGCAGCCAGACCAGCAGCACCAGCGGCACGATGAATTGCCAGCCCGCTTTCAGCACATTGCGCACGATGGGCAATTCGGCGGGCGACATGCCGCGCATATTCTGTTTCATCGCGACGATATGCACGAACAGATAGACTGTTCCCAGATACAGGATCGCCGGAAAAATCGAGACCAGCACGATTTCGATATAGGGCACCTGCGTGTATTCCGAAATCAGGAACGCGCCCGCGCCCATCAGCGGCGGCGTGATCTGCCCGCCGGTGGATGCTGCGGCCTCGATCCCGCCGGCCTGTTTGGGCTTGTAGCCCAGCCGTTTCATCAGCGGGATGGTAAAGGCCCCGGTGGTGACCACATTCGCGATGGCCGAGCCGGAGATCGACCCCATCCCTGCGCTTGCGATGACGGCGGCTTTCGCAGGCCCGCCCGGTTTGCGGCCCGTGGCGGCAAAGGCCAGATCGATAAAGAACTTGCCCGCCCCGGTCTTTTCCAGAAATGCGCCAAACAGCACGAACATGAATACGAATGTCGCAGCCACGCCCAGGGGCAGGCCAAAAATCCCTTCCTGCCCCAGATAAAGCTGCCCCACCAGCCGGTCCACACTGGCCCCTCTGTGCGACAGAACACCCGGCATCCATTCGCCAAGGCCCGGCAGTGCCCCGCGCGGCCCGGCCAGCGCATACAGGATCGCCACTGTCCCGATGATCGTCATGCCCAGACCGACAGCGCGGCGGCTGGCCTCCAGCACAGCCAGAATACAGATGATCCCCACTGTGATGTCCATCGGTGTCCACCAGCCCGCACGCGCGATGATGTCATCCAGATACCAGATGATGTAGAACCCGCTGAGAAACGCGGCTGTCAGGCAGACCGCATCGATGATCCAGCCAAGGGCGCCGCGCGAGCGGCTCTGGCCAAAGGCCGGAAAGATCAGGAACGCCAGAAACAGCACGAACCCCAGATGCGCCGTGCGCTGATAGAACAGGCCCAGCGGCTTTATCCCGGCGGTATATAACTGAAACAGCGACAGGCTGATAGCAACGACCGTGATCAGCCACAGCACGGGGCGGGGCTGCATTCGGTCCGCCGAGCGCAGGTTGGACGGAATCGCAGTTTCGTCGAACTTGGGGCTAACCGTCTTCGTGGCGCTGTCTGGGGTATATGTCATGGCTGGGTCAGTCCGCTGAAAGGGTCAGTCGCGCCCGCTTGCCCGGCGCAAGTTCGGACAAGGGCAGCATGGTATCGTCCGTCGTCAGGCGGTGGCCCACACGCGCCGACCCGATGCGCAGGGTCAGGGCATTATCGGGCATGGGTTCGTCCATGTGTTCGATCCAGTACCCGCCCTCGGGCGCAGATATCAGAACACCCCGGCCCGGAACTTCGCCCAGACCGGCGGCAAAATCATGCAGGTAGCTGCGGGTCAGGACGAGATGCCCTGCGCGGTTCTCGAAGCAATCCGCCACCTTGCCCCCCGTCACCGAATGCGCCCAACTCAGGCAAGCCTCCTGCCCTTCGGGCAAGGGCAGCGTGGCCAGCACGTTGTCATCCGTGTGCACCTCCAGCAGCGGCTCTGCCCCTGTGGGCAGAGCCGCAAAGAGGGCCGCGCCAATGCACAGCCCCCGGATGCCAGACCTCACGGACGCTGATGGTCCTGCACGGTCGCGCCCATTTCTTCCAGGTAACGCAGCGCGCCCGGATGGAACGGGATCGGGGTCGAGGCGACCGAAAATTCGATCGTCGTGTCATTGGCCGCCGGGTGGATGGCGATCAGTTCCTCGACATTCTCGTACATCGCGCGGGTGATGTTATAGACCATCTCTTCGTCCATATCCTCGTGCACGATCAGCACGTTGGGGGTCGAAATACTCTGCACCGGATCGCTCATGCCTTCATACAGACCCGCACGCAGGGTATAGGGCGCAAAGGTCGGTTCAGCCTCGATGGCATTGGCGATCTCCTCATCGCTCATCGGGATGATGGCAATGCTGCGGGTCGTCGCGAGGTTCATGATCGAACTGGTGGGGGGCCCCACGCTCCAGAAACCTGCCGCGATATCGCCATCGCGCAGCGCATCCGCCGTCTCGTTGAAGTTCAGGCGCTGAGGCTCGAAATCATCATAGGTGATCCCGTTGGCGGCCAGCAGCGTCTGCGCGCTGACCTCGGTGCCCGAACCGGGTGCGCCCACGGACACACGCTGCCCGCGCAGGTCCTCAAGGCTGGTAATGCCACTGTCTGCCAGTGTCACGATCTGCACGGCATTGGGGTAGATCGAGGCCATCGCGCGCAGTTCCGAGACCTGACGCCCCTCGAACGCACCTTCGCCGTGGAATGCCTGATAGACCGTGTCGGCCAGCGCCAGCGCCATGTCGCTGTCACCGCGCGAGACCAGCGCCACATTCTCGACCGAGGCGCCGGTCACTTCCGCACTGGCCGAAGCCCCCTCGACATGCCGCCCGATCACTTCGGCCAGACCGCCACCATAGGGGAAATACACCCCGCCAGTGCCGCCTGTTGCAATCGAGAGTTCCTGTGCGGCCACGGGGCCGGACGCCAGCGCAACGGCAAGGCCGAGCGCAGCAAATCTGTAAGTCATGTCAATCCTCCCAAGGATTTGTCGGTTTTTCTTGTCGGATCGCGGAACGATCACCGCCAGACTAGCGGGGCTTTGCACACCGCGCAAGTTCTCAGCGCCCCATCACCACGGGCCAGAGCGAGGCCAGCAGCAGCGCCGCCATGGTGTAGTTGAATGCGCGCAGCCATTGCGGGCGCTGCAACAAGCGCCGCACCCCCACGCCAAGCGCCGTCCAGATGACAGTTGTTGTCCAGCCCACGCTGAGAAAGCCCAGCGCCACCCACGCCACAGCCCCCCAGGCCTGCCCCGGCGCATAGATCGCGACTGCGCCCAGCGACATGACCCAGGCTTTCGGGTTAACCCATTGAAAGGCGGCAGCCTGCAGAAAGGTCAGCGGGCGGCCCTCGGCCTGCGCCCCGGCAGGTGGGGCGGCATTGGCGATCTTCCAGGCCAGATACAACATATACGCTGTCGAGATCAGCCTGAGTGCGATCTGAGCCGGAGGATAGTTGATGAACAGCCCCATCAGTCCGACACCCACCAGAAACACCATGACCGCGTGACCAATGGCGATGCCCGCCATATGCGGCACGGTGCGCCAGAACCCGAAATTCACCCCCGAAGCCAACAGCATCACATTGTTCGGCCCCGGGGTCACCGACGTGACAAAGGCAAAGGCAAGCAGGGCAAGGAACAGATCAGGCGTCATGGGAACCTCTGGCGGTATGAGCAAAGATTAGACCGCAATCCGTGATGAATTGTTGCAAATGATGCGCATGTTGCGCTATTTTCGCAATCCATGACTGACCTTGACCAAATTTCTGCCCACATATTGCGCGCTCTCTCCTCCGAGGGGCGCATCTCCAATCTGGATCTCGCCGAACGCGTGGGTCTGTCGCCTTCGGCGTGCCTGCGCCGTGTGCAGGATCTGGAACGTCGCGGCGTGATTTCCGGCTACCGCGCGGTGATTGACCCGGCCAAGACCGGCATCGGCTTTGTCGCCTATGTGACCGTTGGCCTGTCGCGCCACACCAAATCCGCGCAAGCCGAATTCGAACGCTTGATGCAAGCCGCCCCGCAAGTGCGCGAGTGCCACAATGTCACTGGCACAGTTGAATACCTGCTGCGCGTTGAAGCGCGCGATCTGACCGCCTACAAGCAGTTTCACACCGAGTATCTGGGCGCCTTTCCCTATCTGGACCGATTGACCACGATGGTTGTCATGGGGTCGCCCAAAGACGCGCGTGCCTGATTTCAAAGGGTCTTTTCAGCGTGCATTCTGCTGGAAATGCGCTATGCTGCAGCGCAGCAAAAGGGGCGGAACATGGCAAAAGGCAAGGTAATCACGATCGCGCAGCAAAAAGGCGGGTCGGGCAAGACCACGCTGGCCGTCAATCTGGGTGTCGCGCTGGCCCGCGCCGGGCACCGGGTCGCGTTTCTGGATACCGATCCGCAAGGCTCGCTGGGGCGCTGGTTCATGACCCGCCATGGCGACGGACGGGCCGAGGGGATGGAATTCTCGACCGCATCGGCCTGGGGCGTGGGCTATGAGGTTGGCAAACTGCGCGACATGGCGGAATTCGTCATCATCGACACCCCGCCCAAGGCCGATAGCGACCTGCGACCCGCCTTGCGCGCAGCCGATCTGGTGGTGGTGCCTGTCGCCTCCAGCCATGTCGATCTGTGGGCAACCGAAGGTGTGCTGGATCTCGCGCGACGCGAAAGTTGCCCTGTGCTGGTGGTGCTGAACCGGGCGCGGGCGGGCACACGACTGGGCGCTGAGGTCCTGACCGCCACGCAAGCGCTGGAAGCGTCCATCGCCACGACCCAGATCGCCAATCGCGTGGCCTATGCCGAAACGCTGGGGCAAGGGCTGGGCGGGGCAGAAGGCGCGCGCAGCCCTGCCATCCGAACCGAACTCGACGCATTGCTGCAAGAGGTGCTGGCGCATATTCCCGCCGACTGATCGCCCCATGGACGCCGCCTCGGGCTTGCGCTATCCAGCCGCAAACTCCGAGACCTGAAAGGTGCGCCCATGTCCGGCCACGGCCCTGCCCTTCCGATGATTGCCCGCCCCTCTGGGCCCCTGCGCGGCGTGGCCGAGGTGCCGGGCGACAAATCCATCTCGCATCGCGCGCTGATCCTTGGCGCTCTCTCTATTGGCGAGACGCGCATCACCGGCCTGCTGGAAGGGCAGGATGTGCTGGACACGGCCCGCGCCATGCGCGCCTTCGGGGCCGAGGTGACGCAACATGGCCCCGGCGCGTGGTCGGTCCACGGTGTCGGCGTCGGTGGCTTTGCCGAACCGGATGGCGTGATCGACTGCGGCAATTCCGGTACTGGTGTGCGGCTGATCATGGGGGCGATGGCCACGACCGATATCGGTGCCACCTTTACCGGTGATGCCAGCCTGAACAAGCGCCCGATGGGTCGCGTGACGGACCCGCTGGTGCTGTTTGGCGCGCAATCCTACGGACGGCGTGGCGGGCGGCTGCCGCTGACGCTGATCGGTGCCGCCCAGCCTGTCCCGGTACGCTACACGCTGCCGATGCCGTCCGCGCAGGTGAAATCGGCCGTGCTGCTTGCCGGACTGAACGCACCCGGACAGACAATCGTGATCGAGCATGAACCCACCCGCGACCACACCGAACGCATGCTGCGCGGCTTCGGGGCCGAGATCAGCGTCGAGGAGACACCCGAGGGCCGCGTCATCACCCTGACCGGCCAGCCCGAACTGCAAGCGCAACCCGTGGCTGTCCCCCGCGACCCCAGTTCTGCCGCCTTTCCCGTCTGCGCAGCACTGATGGTGCAGAATTCCGACATTCTGGTGCCCGGAGTCAGCCAGAACCCCACTAGGAATGGCATTTATCTGACATTGCAGGATATGGGGGCCGATCTGGTCATGGAAAACCCGCGCAGCGAGGGCGGCGAGCCTGTGGCCGATCTGCGCGTGCGCCACTCGACCCTGAAAGGCATCGAGGTGCCCCAAGATCGCGCCGCCAGCATGATCGACGAATACCCGATCCTCGCCGCCCTCGCCGCCACGGCCCAAGGCACGACGGTCATGCGCGGCATCAGGGAATTGCGCGTCAAGGAATCCGACCGGATCGACGCCATGGCGCGCGGGCTGGAAGCCTGCGGCGTGCGCGTCGAGGAAACCGAGGACAGCCTGACAGTGCATGGCATGGCGCAGGTGCCCGGCGGGGCCACGGTCCGGACCCATATCGACCACCGCATCGCGATGAGTTTCCTGTGCCTTGGGTTGGCCGCGGAAGCACCCATCCACGTGGATGACGGCAGCCCGATTGCAACCTCTTTCCCGGCTTTCGAAGCATTGATGGCGGGCCTCGGGGCCGCGATCACGCGCGCAAACGACTAGTCCTGACCCCGCGCCGCCTGCCACGCGGCCCACAGGTCCGGCCTGCGCGCGCGGGTCAGGGCCTCGGCCTGATCCTGCCGCCAGCGGGCAATCTCGCCATGATTGCCCGACATCAGCACAGGCGGGATCGCACGCCCTTCCCATTCAGCGGGCCGGGTATATTGCGGATGTTCCAACAAGCCATGCGCGAAACTCTCTTCCTCGATCGACGCGGCATTGCCCAGCACATCGGGCAAAAGCCGCACAGTGGCGTCAATCATCGCCTGCGCGGCAATCTCGCCGCCAGTCAGCACAAAATCCCCCAGACTGACCTCTTCGATCCCGAAATGGTCAATCACGCGCTGGTCCACGCCCTCGAACCGCCCGCAGATCAGCGTGACCCCCCGCCCCTGCGCCCAAGCGCGCGCCGTCCCTTGCGTAAAGGGCCGCCCGCGCGGGCTAAGGCAGACCAGCGGCCAGTCTTCGCGCGCCCCTGCCCCCCGCTTGGCGACATGGATGGCACGCGCCAGCACATCGGCGCGCAGCACCATTCCGGCACCGCCCCCGGCAGGTGTGTCATCGACATTGCGATGCTTGCCCAGACCAAAGGGGCGCAGGTCTATCGGCTCCAGCCCCCAAAGCCCTTCTTTGAGGGCCTTTCCGGTCAGCGAATGCCCCAGAACGCCGGGGAAAACCTCAGGAAACAGGGTGATGACCCGCGCCTGCCAGGCTTGTGCCTGTGGTTTGGGCGCCTCGATGTCGCGCGGGGCAAGCGAGGGGGACATCGACAGGCGCCCGGCGGCGCGCCGCGTGGTCATTCGATCAACCCGTCAGGTGGGTCGGCGATGATGCGCCGCGCAGCCAGATCGACTGTCGGCACAATGGCGCGGGTAAACGGCAGCAGGACCGCCCCGGTCTGCCCCGGACGCACAAGTTCCAGCAGATCCGACGCGCCATGATTCAGCACCGCCTTGACCCGGCCCAGCGACACTCCCCCGGTATCGAGCACCTCCATTCCGATCAGGTCGGCATGGTAGAACTCGTCATCTCCCAACGCAGGCAGGCTGTCGCGCCCCGCAAACAGCCGCACCCCGCGCAGGGCGTCGGCCTGTTCGCGCGTCTGGACACCTGACAGCCGTGCGGCAAACCCCTGGGCGACCTGCGCGCCAAGGCTCACGTCAAAGCTGCGCGATCCATCCTCGGACCATAGCGGGCCATATTCTGCTACCGCACGTGGCTCGGCGCAAAAGCTTTTCAGCCGCACTTCGCCGCGCACGCCATACGCGCCCGCAATCGCGCCAACACAGACCCGTGACCCGCTCATGATGCTTTCATCTTGCGAAAAATACTCTCGGGGGGTGAATTGGCCCAAGGGGCCAAGAGGGGGGCGCGAGCGCCCCCTCCCCTTTTTCAACGCTTATTCGGCAGGGGCCGCTTCGGCCTTGGCCGCCTTTTCGGCGGCGCGTTCCTTGGCTTTCTTGCCCGGTTCGGCCTTTTTCATGTTGGCACGGGTGGCTTTTTCGCGCAGGCCGGCCGCTTCCAGAAAGCGTGCGATACGGTCGGTTGGCTGTGCGCCCTGGCTCAGCCAGTATTGCACGCGCTCCACGTCCATCTTCACGCGGTCTTCGCTGTCCTTGGGCAGAAGCGGGTTGTAGGTGCCCAGCTTTTCCAGAAAGCGGCCATCGCGCGGCATGCGCGAGTCCGACGCGACGATCGCGTAAAACGGGCGTTTCTTTGACCCACCACGGGCCAGACGGATTTTCGTTGCCATGTCAGTTTCTCCTTTGCGAATGGCGTTTGACGGGGCTGGCCCGCCATGTTCAGCGTTGCAGCTTCTCGTGGTGACGGATCACCTCCGAGATGATGAAGTTCAGGAATTTCTTGGCGAATTCCGGGTCGAGATCGGCCTCGTTGGCCAACCATTCCAGCCGCTCGATCTGCCGCTCTTCGCGGGCCGGGTCGGACGGGGGAAGATCATGTTCTGCCTTCAGGCGGCCCACCGCTTGCGTGTGCTTGAACCGCTCGCCCAGCGTGTAGACCAGAATGGCGTCCAGCCGGTCGATGCTGTCGCGGTGGTTGGCCAGCAACTCGGTCGCGCGTGCGCTGTTGTCACTCATGCATAAGCCTCCACGCTGCCATCATTGTCGGCGCTGATGAATGAATGTCGCCACACCTGCAGCGGCGAACCTTCGGGTGCCTCGGCAGTCTGGTCATGCACACAGCCCAGTCGGCGCGCCAGCGCAAGGCTGCGCAGGTTGTCAGGTGCGATATAGCTGACAGCCGTGTTCCAGCCCAGATCCTCGTGCACATGGTTGCGCAGGGCACACATGGCCTCATAGGCATAGCCCTTGCCTTCGGCCTCTGGTTGCCAGATCAGCCAGCCCAGCTCTTTCTCTGGCCAGCCAAGCGGAAACCATGGCCCGGCAGACCCGAGAGTCGCGCCACTCTGACGGTCGGTGATGACGAATTGGCCAAAGCCGTGCAGCACCCAATGCCCGACGAAATGGCCAAAGGCCCGCCAGGCGGCGTTATCATCGCGGGCGCGCGCATTGACGAACTCTGCGCGCTCTGACGCCATGAAGTCGCGCCAGAGCGGCCAATCCGACGCCACTGGCGCACGCAGCACCAGCCGGGGCGTGGTCAGGACAGGCGTATGGGCGAGGACGGGAGTCATTTCTTTTTCATCAGCCCCGACAGGCCGCCGGGCAGGCGCGCGCCGCCCATTCCGGGCCCCATGCCGGGCATCTTCATGCCCTGTTCAATCCCGCGCCCAAGCTCGGACATCTGATCGGGCGACATGCTGGACGGGTCCGGCAGGCCCTTGCCCTTGCCCATCATGCCCGCCATCGCCTGTTTCAGCATGCCTTTCTTGCCCATGACCTTCATCATGTCGGCCATCTGGCGGTGTTGTTTCAGCAGTTTGTTCAGGTCTGACACTTCCAGCCCTGCGCCGGCAGCAATACGCTTCTTGCGGCTGGCCTGCAGGATGGCCGGGTTGGCACGTTCCTTCTTGGTCATGGAATTGATCAGCGCGACCTGACGTTTGAGCATGCTGTCATCGAAGCCGGCGGCTTCGGCCTGTTTCGACATCTTGCCCATGCCCGGCATCATGCCCATGACGCCCTGCATGCCGCCCATCTTCATCATCTGTTCTAGCTGCATCCGAAGGTCGTTCATGTTGAACATACCCTTCTGAAAGCGCTTCATCATGCGTTCGGCCTGCTCGACCTCCAGCACTTCCTGCGCTTTCTCGACCAGCGCGACAATATCGCCCATGCCCAGAATGCGGCCCGCCACACGCTTGGGGTCGAACACTTCCAGCGCGTCGGTCTTTTCGCCCAGACCCACAAACCGGATCGGTTTGCCGGTAACGGCGCGCATCGACAGCGCCGCGCCCCCGCGCCCATCGCCATCCATCCGCGTCAGCACGACACCTGTGACGCCGACCTTGCCGTCAAATTCAGCGGCCACATTGACTGCGTCCTGCCCGGTCAGACCATCGACGACCAGCAATGTTTCGCGCGGGGCTGCCACGTCGCGGACGGCCTGCACCTCGGCCATCAGGGCCTCGTCAATGTGCAGACGGCCTGCTGTATCCAGCAGGAACACATCATAGCCGCCCAGCGTGGCCTGCTGCTTGGCACGCTTGGCAATCTCGACCGCGGTCTGGCCCTTGACGATGGGCAGCGTATCAACCCCGATCTGCGCGCCAAGGATGGCAAGCTGTTCCATTGCGGCAGGGCGGTTGGTGTCAAGCGAGGCCATCAGCACGCGCTTGCCTTCGCGGTCCTTCAGGCGGCGGGCGAGTTTCGCAGTGGTCGTGGTTTTCCCCGACCCTTGCAGCCCGACCATCAGCACAGGCGCGGGCGGATTGTCGATCTTCAGCGCGCCGGGGTCGCCCTCGCCCTCCAGCATGGCGATCAACTCGTCATGGACGATCTTGACCACCTGCTGACCGGGCGTGATGGATTTGGTAACCGAGGCACCTGTTGCCTTTTTCTGCACGCGCCTGACGAATTCGCGCGTCACCTCCAGCGAGACATCGGCCTCCAGCAATGCCACGCGCACTTCGCGCAGGGCGGCGCGGACATCATCTTCGGACAGCGCACCCTGTTTCGTCAGCCGGTCAAAGACCCCGGACAGGCGTTCGGACAGGTTCTCGAACATGCGCAACTCTCCTTGCCCCGATGACAGGGGCGTGCAAACCAGTTTTGCACCCACGGGCGCAACGCGCTGGCGGGTGGCGATCCATGGCACAGACCACGGACCGGAAGCGTGACACTTCCGGACATGACCCTGCAGTTACGCCTGGCGCGGCCCCGAGTCAAGCAGCCACATGGAACGCCCAGCGGCATTGTGAGTTGAGTTCTCGCATCTCGGGCACAGATAGTGTCCGGCACACTCATGTCTGCACCCAGACACATACAGAAATGGAGGTTCTCATGCGGATACCAACGCTCCTGTTATCTTCGGCAGCAACGCTTGCACTCGCGCTGCCTGCACATGCCGACGGATACTCCGTCGAGACATTGGCCGAAGGGCTTGACCGCCCGTGGGGCATGGCCTTTCTGCCCGATCATGGCGATCTGATCATCACGTTGCGCGGCGGTGGTGTCGTGCTTTGGGACCCCGAGAACGGGATCACCGAGATCAGCGGCGCGCCTGATGTGGTCAGTCAGGGTCAGGGCGGTCTTCTCGATGTGGCGGTTGGCCCCGATTTCGACGAAAGCGGCCATGTCTACATGACATGGGCAGGCGCAGTTGACGGCGGCACGACCACGCATGTCGGCCGCGCGACGCTGGACCGCGAGGCAGGCGCGCTGACCGATCTGGAAGTGCTGCACGCGGTCAGCCCCGGCATTGACAGCGGCGCGCATTTCGGTTCGCGCATCGTGTTTCAGGACGGGCACCTGTTCGCCGGATTTGGCGATCGCGGCAGCAAGGATTTCTCGGAAAGCCATATCTCGCAGGATCTGAGCAGCGAGAATGGTGCTGTCATCCGGATCTCGCTGGACGGTGAAATCCCCGCGGACAACCCCTTTGTCGATCAGGACGGTGCTGCAGGGGCGATCTGGTCCTATGGACACCGCAATATTCAGGCAATGACGGTCCACCCGGACACGGGCGCGATCTGGCTGGCCGAACATGGCGAAGCAGGCGGCGATGAGGTCAACATTGTCCAGCGTGGCGAAAACTATGGCTGGCCACTGGCCTCTTTCGGTGTGACCTATCGTGGCGGCGATGAGTTTTCCCCTCCGCATCAGGAAGGCGATGGCTTTGTCGCACCAGTCTATCACTGGCCCGCCGGGCGGACAGAGCATTTCCCGCCCTCGGGCATGACGTTCTACACGGGCGATGCGTTTTCTGACTGGCAGGGTCATCTGCTGATCGGCAACCTGTTTCACCGCTATATTGGCTTGTTTGCCGAAGACAACGGAGAGATCGGCGAAGTTGCGCGCCTGCTTGATGGCGACGACCTGCGCATTCGCGATATCGCGGTCGGGCCTGACGATGGGTTTATCTATGTGCTGGCCGATGGCGAAGGGGTCCCGCTGATGCGCCTTGTGCCCGAGTAAGGCAAACACCGACGATCCTGCACAAATGCGCCATGGTCGTGTTGCGCCAGGTCTGAACGACAGTCTCGACATTTCGGCGAGCGAACAGACCTGGCCACGATCTGGCGCATTTCGCTTTGAGCGTGTTACCCGAATACCCCCCTGTCCACGAAACCGGCAGCAACTCAGGCCGCAACGCGCTCTTATGAGCCATCATATCCAAGCCCAACAAGCTTTTCATACATATCCTTTGCAGTGCGGTGTTCCTTGCGCGGCTGGAGCTGGTTCGTCACAAGCCAACCGGTCAGCCGAGCCGCGTATGGATCGACTTTTTCTGTCTTTCAGGTGTCTGAAACTGGGGCTCAACAATCCCCTCCCGCAGATACCACTTTATAGTGTTGCGCAGTACGCCCGTGGCCTTGTTGCGCAACTCCAGCCTGAGGCGTGACGGCCCCTTTCCCCCGCTGACGTCATGCCATGCGGACGATCTCGGCGGTGCCGCGGGAGTTGAATCGGTTCATGAGTGCGATGCGTATGTGGATTTCGGCGGCCTGGCGGTCGATGATGGCGGTGTGGCAGCGGCGCGTGTCACAGGCGCCGTCGGCGGTGACTGTGGCGATGGCTTCATGATGTGAATCCTTCACCGCGAGAGGTTTGCAACAATGTCCCTCGGAGACAGTACATGTCTTGCATCGTCGATCAACGATTGATATATCGTTTATCGACGATGAAGGAAGTTTGCTATGTTGGATCGAAACACAGGCACCACCGTTGATGCCGAGCAGATCGCACAGGTTGCCAAGGCACTTGCCCATCCGGCCCGTGTGCGGATCATCGAATTTCTGCTGTCGCGGCCCGGTTGTATTGGGGGCGATATCGTCGATGAGGTTGGGCTGGCGCAATCGACCGTGTCCGAGCATCTGCGCATCCTGAAAGCGTCAGGTCTGGTTGTCGGCACGATTGAACGGCCCCGGATTTGTTATTCTTTGGATCCCGCTGCGCTTACGCCTCTTCATACATTGATCGGTCAGATCGAAGCGCGGGGGCCCGACAGTGCCGAGGCACCTTGCTGTTATATCCCCAAAGGCTGCATTCTGAAAGAAACCGGCCAATGACCACACTGACTGCTTATGACCCCGCCATATGCTACCCGGCTGGCCTCTCTGGCTCAGATGTCGACCAGAAGCCAATCACAGTTGCCGCTTGTCTGGACCGGTTAAAATCTCAGGGCGCGTGCTGGTAAGCCAGCATTGCTGATGGATTGAAACACATACGCAGTCCCTGCGCGGCGATAAGGCCCACGCCTCCCACCCGCGCCGCGTCCGAGGGACCCGAGATCGCCTTTGTCCGCAATCGTCTTGCCGCGCGCTATGCCTTGGTGCCGATGCAAGCCGAATTTCCAGTAGGTGCTGCGCGCCCTTGTCCGCCCTGAAACTGCACCTGCCTGAACACTGAAGGAACACACCAACATGCCCATCTTTGAACGCTACCTTTCGGTCTGGGTCGCCCTTGCCATAATCGCCGGGCTGGGGCTTGGACAGATCGCGCCCGCGCTGGTGAACTTCCTTGCAAGTCTTGAATATGGCTCGATCAATTTCGTGGTCGCGGTGCTGATCTGGTTCATGGTCTATCCGATGATGGTGGGGGTGGATTTCACCTCGCTCAAGCGTGTGCATGAACGCCCCAAGGGGCTGATCATCACGCTGACGGTAAACTGGCTGATCAAGCCTTTCACCATGGCCGCCCTTGGTGTGCTGTTCTTCGAGTATGTCTTTGCCCCCTTCATCGAGCCGGGCACCGCCGGGCAATATATCGCGGGCATGATCCTGCTGGGCGCTGCCCCTTGCACGGCGATGGTGTTTGTGTGGTCACAACTGACCAAGGGCGATCCGAATTACACGCTGGTGCAAGTGTCGCTGAATGACGTGATCATGATTTTTGCCTATGCGCCGATCGTCGCACTTCTGCTGGGTGTGACGGATATCACCGTGCCCTGGGAAACGCTGGTGCTGTCGGTGGTGCTGTATATCGTCGTTCCGCTGACGGCGGGGGTGATCACGCGGCTCTACCTGACGCGTGGCGCGCGCAATGCGGCAGAGGGCGAGGCGACAGTCGGCGCGTTCACAGCGCGGGTGAAACCTTTCTCGATCCTCGGGCTGCTGGCGACAGTCGTGCTGCTGTTCGGGTTTCAGGGTGAGGTGATCCTTGACCGGCCCCTGATCATTCTGCTGATCGCCATCCCGCTGCTGATCCAGTCCTATGGCATGTTCGCAGTCGCCTATTGGGCCGCGAAAGCATGGCGCGTGCCGCACAAGGTCGCTGCCCCCTGCGCGATGATCGGTACGTCGAATTTCTTTGAACTGGCAGTGGCGGTGGCGATTGGCCTGTTCGGCCTGAACTCTATAGCGGCCCTTGTCACTGTGGTCGGCGTGCTGGTCGAGGTGCCGGTGATGCTGTCGCTTGTCTGGTTTGCCAATCGCACCCGCCACTGGTTTCCCGAACACGAAACGCCCATCCGAAGGCCGCGCACCAATGTGCAGAACTGAAATGCTGACGCGGGGCATGATAGCAAAGTGAAAGGGAACAACTTGCGTATCTTGTTTCTCTGCGTGGCCAATTCCGCCCGCAGCCAGATGGCCGAGGGGCTGGCCCGCGCAATACTTCCCAAGGACATCGAGATCGCCAGCGCAGGCTCGGCGCCCGGTCAGATAAACCCGCTGGCGGTTCAGGCGATGTCCGAGATCGGCATCGACATTTCCAGGCAATGGTCAAAACCGCTGGATGCAGCGGCCCCGGAAACCGCCGATTTGATCGTGACGCTCTGCACCGAAGAGGTCTGCCCTTTCGTTCCCGGCACTATCCATCGGCTGCACTGGCAGATTTCCGACCCCTCCTCGATCGGTGATATCGCCACTTTCCGCGCCGCCCGCGATCAGATCAGGGACAAGATTGCAGGTCTGACGCTTTGACGTTTGCGAGGGCGCAATGACTCCGCGCCGACATGCAACACGGCTTTAAAGCCCGCTGGCTGAAAGGATAGCCTGATCTGGGGGAAAGTGCCAAATGATGCGGTATCAAAGACGCAAGGTCTTGATTGGGGCAAGCGCGGCGCTGCTGACCATGCCCCTTGTGCTGCGCGCGCAACCTGCGCCGTTCCGGTTTGGCCTGACCCCGGTATTCCTGGGCAATGACTGGCAATTGCTGGACCTTCTGCGCGCGCATCTAAGTACCAGGATGGGCCGAGAGGTCGAGTTTCTGCAGCGGCGCACTTACAAGGAAGTGACCGCCCTGTTGTTAGATTCAGGACTCATTGAAATTCATAGCCAGAACAGCACTGTTGCGGCGAGCGCGACTGCGGACAAGAAGACCTTCGGGCACCTATCATAGCGGGTTGCAACCCTTCGCCAGTCCTTCAGCCTC
>SKRW01000050.1 GCA_007118295.1 Paracoccaceae bacterium
ACGCGCTCGGGGCCGGCATCGCTGACCTTGTTGAGGATGATGACATCGGCAAATTCGATCTGATCCGTCAGCAGATTGACCAACGTGCGCTCGTCTTCCTCGCCCAGAGTCTCGCCACGCTGGGACAGGAAATCGTGACTGGAAAAATCCTTGAGCAGATTGACCGCATCCACCACGGTCACCATCGTATCCAGCCGCGCGACATCCATCA
Organism: Paracoccaceae bacterium; assembly: GCA_007118295.1. GTDB lineage: Bacteria > Pseudomonadota > Alphaproteobacteria > Rhodobacterales > Rhodobacteraceae > Roseinatronobacter. The sequence goes on from SKRW01000050.1 coordinate 212, forward strand.
GGCTATCGCCGCTTTCGTCCCGAAACTCGAAGGTCGCGGCCACAGGCATTGGTTCGGATATGCCAGTCGATTCGATCAGCAGGTAGTCAAAGCGCCCCTCAGCCGCCAGTCGCCGCACCTCGGCCAGCAGGTCATCGCGCAAGGTGCAGCAGATGCAGCCATTCGACATCTCGACCAGCTTTTCCTCACCGCGTTTCAGGTCCACGCCTGCCGCGATCAGGTCGGCGTCAATATTCACTTCGGACATATCATTGACGATAACCGCGACCCGCCGTCCCTCGCGGTTGTTCAGCACATGGTTCAGAAGCGTTGTCTTGCCGGCACCAAGAAAGCCGGAAAGCACCGTCACCGGTAGACGGCGGTCTGCATTGGGCAGAGAGGGCATCGGACACCTCATGTAATGTTATACTATTACATTACAGATAATGCAGGCGCGACATGGGTGCAAGGCGTTTCATATCGTCTTGCGTGTAGTGCTCAGACTCTCCGCCTGCCTGATGCTGCGTCAGCGCCCGCCATCCGCGTCGCCGTCATCGCCGCTGTCCCCATCGGACACGGATATCTCATCGCGGCGCATCGCGGTCGGACCGGATTGTTCACGCGGGGCCGGGGCTTCGGGTTGTGGCGAATCACCACGCAGCGCTTCAGGGTTGCGCAGCCAGATATCGCGCTGCGCGAATGGAATCTCGATCCCTTCTTCCTGGAACCGTTGCGCAATCTGGTGACGAATTTCAGTGCGCACGGCAAGCCCGAAGGCCACATCGCTCAGCACTAGTCGCAGTTCAAATTCCAGTGCATCTGCACCGAAATTGACAAAATGCACAACCGGTTCCGGGTCCAGCAACGCCAATGGCTGCGCGTCGCCGATTTCCTTGAGAATCCGTTCGACTTTGCGCGTATCCGTCCCATAGGCAACCCCGACCGGCACCATGATCCGCCCAAGCGAATTGTAACGTGTCCAGTTGGTCACCGTGCCCGAGATCAGGTCAGCATTGGGCACGATCACATCCGTGCGATCAAAGGTCTCGATCCGGGTCGAACGGACCGAAATCGCGCGCACGGTGCCCATAGTGCCGCCAACCTCGATCCAGTCGCCTTCGGCCACCGGACGCTCGATCAGCAGGATAACCCCCGAGATGAAATTCGAGACGATATTCTGCAGACCAAAACCAATCCCCACCGACAGCGCACCTGCAACGATGGCCAGCCCAGACAGATCGATCCCGGCCATCGAGATCGCCACCAGCCCGGCGATAAAGATACCCAGATAGCCTGTGCCCGAGATGATCGCCTTCTGCCCGCCCTTGTCGATTCGTGTCTTGGGCAGGACAGTGCTGCCCAACGCCCCCTGCATCATGCGTGTGATCAGGTAACCGATGGAAAAGACAATGATGAAGCTCAGGATATGTCCCGGCGCGATGCGGGTTTCGCCCAGAGTGAACCCTTCGCGCAGCACCTGCCAGACTTCCAGCAACTCGGCCACACGAACGCCCCATAGCAGCGCAAATACGGGCAAGGACAGCACCACCAGCCCGAAATTGATCAAGGCCGGTATCAGGGCGTCGGGGTCATCGGGGCCGCGATTGGTCACGCTGTCATACAGGTCACCGACAAGCTGCGTCAGAAAGATCAGCGCAGTAATCAGACCAAGCGAAGTGATCGCAGGGAACAACAAGGCCTGCGCCGCTTGCACATAGCCCACCGCAGCAAAGATCGGCGCACCCAACCCGATGGCCATCGCAAGCTTGCCCAGAATACCGATGACACGGTCGAAGAACCGTGTCTCGTTCTCATCGGCCACGTTCAGCTTGAAATGAAGCGAGAGCAGTGCCCCAAGGCGGAAAAGCACCACCCCTGCCAGAACCATCAGCGGAAAGGAAATCACCGCATTCGCCGCGTCAGTCTGAAGCGCGGGATCGATATACGCTCGACCGAGGTAGAAAACACCCAGAAACAGCCCGACAAGATTGGCCATCAAGCGACCTTCGCGCCGCCGTGGCGGGGGCAGTTTCAGGGGGGAATCGGTACTCTCATAGACCGGAAACATCTGCCGCCCGGCCCAGCGTGCCGTAAAATACCCCAGACCGGCAAAGACCATCGCCCCCGTCAGTGCCGAACCAATCTCGCCGAACAGCGAGGTGGTCTCTATCGCAAGGCTCAGCCCGAAAACCGCGGCCACAGGCACAATGATCTGTGTGATCGACATGACCTGTGCCAGCAACCGCTTGCTGCGCCGTGCACCCCCTTCGTCCAGCAACCGGGTGACGAGGCGCTCGATCCATTCTCTGCCGCGCAGCAATACGAAGCCCGACAGCAACACCAGCAAGATCACGACCGGCAGATTCGAGCGGAATTCGCGCATGCGCGCGGGGTCTTCCAACGACCCTGCGATCTGCGTGCCAAAGGTAAAAGTGGTGCCCCAGATTGAATCGGCCGCCGATACCCAGTTGACCGGGTTCAGCGGTGACGGCCACAGCGTCAGCAGCGCCTCGGCCTGACGCTCGCGCAAGGTGGTGTCGATCTGTCGTATCAGGCCGTCAGCGCGGCGAAAGGCTTCCTGTGCCGCGATGCCGGGGGCCTGCAATGTGCTGAGCTGCTCGCTCAGTTCGGCCCGCCTTGCTGCAAGCTCGGGGGCCTCGGCAGCATCGCCTTCGGGCGGGGGGCCAAGGGCTGCAATCTGTTCGCGCACTGTTGCGATACGCGAGGCGTTGGCGTCCTGCGCAGCCAGGAAACGCGCGCGAAAGGCGACCAGCTCGGCACGCAAGTCGGCAAGGATCGAATCACTGGTCAGTGCCCCGTCAATCAGCCGCTCCGTGCGGGCGGCGACCTCGCGCCATTCTTCATAGTCAGGCGCTGCATTCTGGCTGCCCGATTGCGCCAGCACAGGCTGCGGGCCGACCAGTAACGCGGGGAATGCGACCCCGAGGAACAGCGCCAGTAAGGCGGCTCTCAGACACCCGCGCAACACGATGGCTCTAGCCCTCCATCACGTCGGGAATTGCGCGCGCTGCCCGGTCCAGCCAGTCGGGCACTGGCAAATCCTTACTCCGCAGGAAATCCGGATTGAACAGCTTGGACTGATAGCGTGTGCCGTAATCGCACAGGATCGTCACAATGGTATGCCCCGGCCCCATGTCGCGCGCCATGCGGATCGCGCCCGCCACATTCACACCTGATGAACCGCCAAGGCACAGCCCCTCTTCGGCCAGCAGGTCAAAGACGATTGGCAGCGCTTCGGCATCGGGGATCTGACTGCAGAAATCTGGAACGAAGCCATCAAGATTGGCCGTGATGCGCCCCTGCCCGATGCCTTCGGTGATCGAGTCGCCCTCGGACTTGAATTCGCCGGTGGTGTAGAAACTGTAAAGCGCAGCCCCCATCGGGTCGGCCAGCCCGATCTTGACGCCCTTTGGCTGCAAGGCCTCTGCGACACCTGCCAGCGTCCCACCGGACCCGACCGCGCAGATAAAGCCGTCAATCTTGCCGCCGGTCTGTTGCCAGATTTCGGGACCGGTCGTCTCGACATGGGCCTGCCGGTTGGCAGTGTTGTCAAACTGGTTTGCCCAGATCGCGCCGTTGGGCTCGGATTTGGCCAGTTCCTCGGCCAGACGTCCCGAATAGCGCACGTAATTGTTTGGGTTGCGGTAAGGTGCGGCGGGCACCTCGACCAATTCCGCGCCGGCAAGGCGCAGCATGTCCTTCTTTTCCTGACTTTGAGACTTGGGGATGACGATCACCGTCCGAAACCCCAGCGAGGCACCGACCAGCGCCAACCCGATTCCGGTATTGCCCGCCGTGCCCTCGACAATCGTGCCACCGGGCCGAAGCGCCCCGCGCGCGACCGCGTCACGGATGATATAGAGTGCCGCGCGATCCTTGACCGACTGTCCGGGGTTCAGGAACTCTGCCTTGCCCAGAATCTCGCATCCGGTCGCAGCACTGGCCTTGTTCAACCGGATCAGTGGTGTATTGCCAATGGCATGCGAAAGGTCCGCGTGGATGGTCATGTCATCCTCCAGCTATATTGGCGGCATTCTGTGCCCTGCAGGGCAACAAAACACAAGCCGGTCACAAGCGGCTGTGAAATCGGAAACTGCAAACTCAGAGCGTGCCGAATCGTTTTGCCGTGCGTGCATAGAGCCATAC
>SKRW01000140.1 GCA_007118295.1 Paracoccaceae bacterium
CTTGCACGCCGCCTGGGCGGTGCGGGGGCAGGCGTTTCAAAGGGCGGTGCCTGCGTGATCTGGTCAGGGTTTCAGTCGGCGGCCCAGCAGTTCCAGCCGATGCCCTTCCAGCCGGTAGCCGAGGCGGCGGGCGATGCGTTCCTGCAATTCCTCGATATCGGGGTCGCAGAATTCGATGACCTCGCCGGTATCCATGTCGATCAGGTGGTCGTGATGCGCGCGCTGGCTGTCTTCGAAGCGGGCGCGGCCATCGCCGAATTCCAGCCGTTCGAGGATACCGGCCTCTTCCAGCAGCTTGACCGTGCGATAGACCGTGGCCAGCGAGATGCGCGGGTCAAGTGCATTGGCGCGGGTGTGCAATTCCTCGACATCCGGGTGATCTTCGGCGGCTTCGATGACGCGGGCGATGGTCCGGCGCTGGTCTGTCATGCGCAGACCCTGCGCTTCGAGACGGTCAAGGATGGTCTTCGTCATGGTCATGACCCCGGCGACTGCTTGGCGCACAGATTACCGGCTTGGGGGGCTTGTGAAAACCGCGAAATCCGGGTCGGGGCAAAGTAGGGCGGGTGATTCATCCACCCGCCATACGCGGTGCCTCTGAAAGGTGGGTGCAAAGCACCCACCCTACACTGCGCGTTCAGCCCTTGCCGCTGAGAAATCCGCCAAGCTGGGACTGGATGGCACCCATGCCCATCGCCTGCGCATCGCCTTCGGGCGAAAGCCTGTCCACCAGCGCGGGCAGTATCTGCGCCAGACTGTCCGAGGTTTCGCCTTGTGTCATCCTGGCCTGTCCGGCCAGGTGCCGGATGACCGTCCCGCCCAGCACCTGTTCGATCTGCGCGCCGCTGACAGGCTGGTTGGCGCCGCGCCCCAGCCAGCTTCCAATCACATCGCCCAGCCCTGCGCTGTGGAAATTCGACACCAGTCCCGGCAAACCGCCAATGGCGCTGTCTTTGGCCAGAAGCCCCATGACAGCCTGCACCAGTCCGGGATTCTGAACGGCAAGCCCGGCGACCCCGCCTTTCTGGCCCGCAGTATTCATCACGGCATTCGCAAGGGATCTGATCAGGCTCATACGCGTTACTCCAGTCACTTGTTACATTTACAAACATAACGTTAGCAGCTTTTCAGCCGTCTGTCACCGCTTGCCATAATACAGGCCCACGACATGCTCGGCCTCTGCAAAGAACAGCCAGCGCTGCGCCATCAGGCCCGTCACATGGAACAGGAGCGCCAGCCCGATGGCCATATAGCTGGCAGGCAGCAGCAACAGAGCCGCAGGCCCGAGCGCACCCGCGCCAAGGGCGATCAGCCGCAGCTTGTGCGCATGTTTCCGGCCTACGACATGCACCATCTCGCGCAGCAGATAGTTGCGCCCGGAATGGGGCGGCTCCAGCAGGCGCACCTGCCCCAGCGCGCCCAGCCCCGTTGCAGTGCCGCTGGTGCTGCCAGCGGCTGCAAAGCGCTGGTCACCCGCGACCCAATGCGCGACCATTGCCGCGCCCAGTCCCAGCATCAGGACAAGGGCCAGCGTCACTTGCGCGGCCAGAAGCGCGCCGCCCGCCAACGCGGCCAGCAGAAACACAGGCGGGGTGGACCAGTGGTGCCAGCGCGGGACAGCCCGGATCTGGGCGTAGATCATGGCAGTGGCGAAGATTGTCGCAAGGGCAAGCGCCGCACCCAACCAGCCGAAAACCGGCAGTGGCGTGGCGGCAAAGGCCGAACTGGCGGCGTGCGGGGCCATGACGGCAAGCGTCGCTGCAGAAAGGACAGCCTCGCGCGACAGCCAGCTTGACCGCCATTGGGTGAACGCCTTGAGCGCGCGTTCAGGGTGACCCAGATGGAACGCCGCCGCGATCAGCCCCGCGCCCGCGAGCGCGTAGCCGACACCAAACAGGATAAACGCGGCAAGCCCCGTGGGCGCGCGCAGGCCAAGGCCAAGCCAGACCAGCAGACCAAAACCCATGCCGGACAGGACAGTAAACAGGATGAGCGAGGGGGCAGGATGCATGGGTCAGAGTCGCTCCAGCGCGCGGTCCAGCCAGCCCAGAAAGCCTGTCGCGCCCTGCGGCGCAGGCTCGCACAGGTTGACAAGGTCGGGGATGTCGAGCGCGTCACGCGCGCGCGGGGGCAGATACTTGTTGACCGGTCTGGTGCCCTGTTCCGGCATCAGGTCCATCCCGCCGCGCGCGGCGACAAGTTGCGACACCGCGCTGCGCGGATCGGCCAGATCGCCGAAATGACGCGCGCCCGCAGGGCAGGTGCGCACGCAGACAGGTTCGCGGTCTTCGGCGGCAAGATTTTCATTATAGATGCGGTCCACGCAAAGCGTGCATTTCTTCATGACCTTCTCCGCGCCGTCCATTTCGCGCGCCCCGTAAGGGCAGGCCCAGGCGCAGAGCCCGCAACCTATGCAGTCGGTTTCGTTCACCAGCACGATCCCGTCCTCGACCCGCTTGTAGCTGGCACCTGTGGGGCAAACGGTGACACAGGGCGCATCGTCACAATGCAGGCAGGATTTCGGGAAATGCACGACCATGGGCGGCGCATCGTCGCGTGTGACCTCGAAACTGTGCACCCGGTTGAGGAAGGTGCCTTCGGGGGAATCGCCATAGGCGTCCGTGTCCGACAGTGGCGCGCCATAGTTTTCGGTATTCCAGCCCTTGCACGAAATGACGCAGGCATGGCAGCCGACACAGGTGTCGAGGTCGATGACCAGACCCAGCTTGCGGGTGGTCCGGGCGGGGAGTGTGGTCATCGTGCGCGCCCCTTATGCGCGGCGCGCGGGGCCGATCCTGCTTGAGTATTTCTGGCAAGATGAAACGGCATGTCGGTTATCCCTTTACCAGATGCGCCAGATGAGACGGGGCTGCGGGAACGGGGGAGGATTGGGCGGGGTGTGCCGGGTAGCTGACGCTCTGACCTGCGGGTGCCTTGTCGATGCGCACGCGCAGGTCATACCATGCGGCCTGCCCGGTGATCGGGTCGGAATTGGCCCAGCGCAGCCCGTCGCCACGGGATGGCATCAGTTCATGGATCAGATGGTTGAGCAGGCTGGATTTCGTCGCTTCGGGGGCGCGTTGCCCCAGTGCCCATGCGCCGCGCCGTTTGGCGATGGCGTTCCATGTCCAGACCGTGTGGGGGTTGAGCGCATCCATCCGCACCACAGGCAGGGTAATGCGCCCATGGGGCGAGGTGAGGGTGGCCCAGTCGCCGTCGCTGAACTGGTGCCGCGTCCAGAGATCGCCCGAGATGTAGAGGGGTGCGTGGCCGTGGAGTTGCCGCAACCATGCATTCTGGCTGCCCCATGAATGGTAATGGGCCATCGGGCGCTGGGTCAGCGCGTGCAGGGGGTAGTCGGCGGGGTCGGTTTCCGCATCGGTGAAGGTAGGATACCAGATTGGCAGCGGGTCCATGCTTTCCATCAGGCGGGCGCGCAGATGGTCGGGGGGCTGGCGGTCGCCGTGGCCTTCGGCGGCCAACTGGAACTTGCGCAGTGGCTCGACATAGAGGTTGAACAGATAGGGTTGCGGGCTGTCATAAAGGCCGCGCGCCACGGCCCAATCCTGATATGCGGCGTTCCAGGGTTTGTAGAACTGCGCCTCTGCCGGGATGTGGTCGATCCAGAAGCCACCGTTCTCGATGTAGCGGTCAATCTGGTCGGGATTGGGGGTGCCGCGTCCCTTGCCGGTGCCATCCGTCCCACGAAAGCCCGCCAGAGGGCCGATACCGGGGCGGCGTTCGTGGTTGGTGATGTAATCGGCGTAGTCCTTGAATTTCGGCGCGCCGTCGTCTGTCACCATGCCGGGCAAACCCAGCCGCGCGCCCAGATCGAGCAGCACCGACTGGAAAGGTCGCACATCGCGGTTGGGCGGCACCACGGGCCAGCGGATGCTATCTGCCAGCGCCTCGGCCTCGCAGATGGGGCGGTCGAGGAGCGAAATGCAGTCGTGGCGTTCCAGATAGGTGGTGTCGGGCAGGATCAGATCGGCAAAGGCCACCATTTCGGAACTATAGGCGTCGGAATAGATGATGCGGGGTATCTTGTAGCTGCCATCTTCGTTCTGGTCGGTGAGCATATCCATGACTTTGGACGTGTTCATTGACGAGTTCCACGCCATGTTCGCCATATAGAGAAACAGCGTGTCGATGGGGTAGGGGTCGCCCGCATGGGCGTTCGAGATGACCATATGCATCATCCCATGGGGCGACATGGGCGCATCCCATGAAAACGCCTTGTCGATGCGTTTGGGCTGGCCTGCGTCGTCGATCAGCAGATGCTCCGGTCCCAGCGGATAGCCCAGATGCGGGCCATCGAGGGGCTGGCCGGGCGCGAATCCTGC
>SKRW01000163.1 GCA_007118295.1 Paracoccaceae bacterium
GCGCTGCTTGGCCCCAGCTATTCCGGCTTTGCCGCGCGTCAGTTGCAGGGCTACAGCGCCGGCCCCGGCCCTGTCGTGCTGGACCTTGGGCCGCTTGGTCAGGCCGTGCCGCTGATCTGCTACGAGGCGATCTTTCCCCGGCATCTGCGCACCGAAACACGGCCCGACTGGATCATGCAGGTCACCAATGACGCATGGTTCGGCGAACTGACCGGCCCCTATCAGCATCTGGCGCAGGCGCGTCTGCGCGCGGTCGAGCAGGGTCTGCCCCTGCTGCGCGTCGCAAATACCGGTGTGTCTGCGGCCATCGATGCGCGCGGCGGTATCGTGCAGTCGCTGGCCCTGGGCGAGACAGGCTTTCTGGACGTGCCGCTTCCGGGGGCGTTGCCCGCCACACCCTATGCACGCTTCGGCGACTGGCCTGTCGTGGCGCTGTTGCTGATGCTGCTGGCAGGAGCGGCCCTGACGGGTCGCGGCCGGCAAGGCTGACGCCTTATCCGATCCGTTTCAGGATCAGCGGCACCGGTGCGCCAGCCTCGCCGATCTGACAGGCCGACTGCACCGCCGCGACCGCCCGTTCAGCAGCGGCAGTATCTGCCGCATGAACCCGCGCCAGCGGTTCGCCCTGACGCACAGAATGCCCCAGACCCGCTATATCCGACAGCCCTACCCGCACATCAATCGCATCACTGGCCTGCCGCCGTCCGCCGCCAAGCTCTATCACTACAAGCCCAAGCGCGCGCGTGTCATAGCCCGCAACCACGCCTGCGCGCAGTGCTGGCACCTCACGCGTCACCGGTGCCACCGCCAGATAGTCGCCCGCCCGTTCCAGAAAATCGGCAGGCCCGCCCAGCGCCGCCACCATCTGCGCAAAGCGTTCGGCCGCGCGCCCCGAATGGAACGCCCGTTCAATGGCCATGCGCCCTGCCGTAACCCCATCGGACAGCCCGGCCAGTGTCAGCGCCTCGGCCCCGAGGGTGCAGGTCACTTCCCACAATCGCGGGTCGATGTTGCGTCCGGTCAGGAAATCCACCGCGATGCCGACCTCCAGCGCATTTCCCGCAGCCGGGGCCAGGGGCGTATTCATGTCCGTGATCAGCGCGCATGTCCGGCAACCCGCACCATTGGCCACATCGACCAGCGCCCGCGCGAGGCCCTCGGCCTCGTCCTGGCTGGCCATGAAGGCCCCGTTGCCGCATTTGACATCCAGCACCAGCGCATCCAGCCCGGCGGCCAGCTTCTTCGACAGGATCGACGCGGTAATCAGGTCGCGCGATTCGACAGTCGCAGTCACATCGCGCACGGCATAAAATCGACGATCCGCCGGGGCCAGCGCGCCCGTCTGCCCGATGATCGCACAGCCCACCTCGCCGATCACCTGCCGCAATCGCGCCGCGTCCGGAGCCGCGTCATAGCCGGGAATGGCGCTCAGCTTGTCCAGCGTGCCCCCTGTATGCCCCAGACCCCGTCCCGAGATCATCGGCACCGCCGCGCCGCACGCTGCCAGCGCCGGGGCCAGCATCAGCGACACCGTGTCCCCGATCCCGCCTGTTGAATGCTTGTCCACTACGGGCCCCTGCGCCCAGTCCATCACGTCGCCAGAATCGCGCATGGCTTCGGTCAGCGCCACGCACTCGGACAGCGACATTCCCCTGAGCACCACGGCCATGGCAAAGGCCCCCAGTTGCGCGTCACCCAGATCGCCCGATGTGATGCCCGCCACCAGCGCGGCAAGCTCGGCGCGTGACAGTTCGCCGCCCTCTCGCTTGCGCCGGATCAGTTCCTGAAAAAGCATGCGCGCCCCCGTCCCTGTGCCCGAATACCCTTGCCTTTCATGCCTGCTTTGGCAAGCATCGCGCCATGATTGATCCGCGCATCGCCCAGAGTTTCGCTCGTCAGAGCATGATGACCAGCCTGCAGGCGCGGCTGATCCATGCGGCTGACGGGCGCTGCATCATTCGCGCCCCCCTTCTGCCCGTGTTTCAGCAACAGCATGGCGCGGCCCATGCCGCCGTGAGTTTTGCCCTTGGCGACTCGGCGGCTGGGTATGCCGCGCTGACCCTGCTGCCAGAGGGGCAGGAGGTGATGACCGCCGAGATGAAGATCAACCTGCTGTCCCCGGCAATTGGCGACATGCTCGAAGCATCGGGCGACGTGCAGCGCGCGGGCCGACGCCTGACCGTGGTGCGCGCCGAAGTCCTTGCCCTGTCAGGCGACAGCCGCAAAACTGTCGCCCTGCTGCAGGGCACGATGATCGGCGTCTGAAATCGCCCCGCCCCCCCCCTCTGGACAAGGCATCGGCACCGCGATAGTTCACACGTTCAGAAACGCGGACAGTCGCACATGCCCACCACACCCACACTCGGAAACTGGATTGCCCTGATCGCGCTGGGGCTGATCTGGGGTGCGTCCTTTCTGGGCATCGCGGTTGCCCTCGAAGGATATGCGCCGGTCTGGGTTGCTGCCGGGCGTATCTTTATCGGGGCGCTGACATTGTCGGTCTTTGCAGTGGCGATGCGCGTCGCCCTGCCGCGCGGGGCGCTGGTCTGGGCCTTTGCCTTTGGTATGGGGGTTTTTTCCAACGCGCTGCCCTTTTTCCTGCTGGGCTGGTCGCAACAGCATGTCACCTCGGGCTTTGCTGGCATCACCATGGCCGCGATTCCGCTGTTCGTGATTGGCTTCGCGCATTTCCTAGTGCCGGGCGAACGCCTGACCCGCAACAAGACCAGCGGGTTCATGCTGGGGCTGGTCGGAGTCGGGGTGCTGATCGGGCCGGGGGTGCTGATGGCATCGGGGTCCGAGCTTGAAGCCTTTGCACGGGTGGGGTGCCTTGCGGCCTCGCTCAGTTATGCCGTGGGGGCCATCCTGACCCGCCGCTGCCCCGATGTACACCCGGTGGGCTTTGGCATGATCGCGCTGTGGTCTGCCAGTGCCTTCATGCTGCCAGTAGCGCTGATGACCGAGGGCCTGCCCGCATGGCCCGAAGCCCGGCCCCTGATTGCACTGCTGTATCTCGGGCTGATGCCCACAGGCTTTGCCACATTGCTGCTGGTTGGTGTGATCCGCAGTGCAGGTCCAAGCTTCCTGTCTCAGGTCAATTATCATGTGCCGGTCTGGTCGGTGCTACTGGGCGTGCTGGTCCTGAACGAGGAATTGCCGGGGCGATTCATCCTGGCACTCGCAATCATCATCGGCGGGTTGATGCTGGCCCGGCGCTCAAGCCTTCGCGCGCGGGCCGTGACCTGATAATATCACGCGTATGTGCGGACGATTTGCCATAACCCTGCCCAACGACGCCATGGCGCAGGCGTTCCGTGCATCGCCCTCCAATGACCTGCCGCCAGTCCCGCGCTACAATATCTGCCCCACGCAACCGGTCGCCACCATCATCGCCCGTGCGGGCGCGCGGCATATCGGCCCAATGCGCTGGGGATTTCTGCCGCACTGGTACAAGCACGCTTCCGACGGCCCTTTGCTAATAAACGCACGCGCCGAGACCATCGCCGAAAAACCCGCCTTTCGAGAGGCCGCCCGCGCCCGGCGCTGTCTGATCCCGGCGTCAGGTTTTTTTGAGTGGACCAAGGATGCCGACGGCAACCGCCTGCCCTGGTATATCAGGCCCGGTGACGATCGTTTTCTGGCCTTTGCCGGGGTCTGGCAGATCTGGGAGAAGGACCAGACGCGCCATGTGACCTGCGCCATCGTGACCTGTGCGGCAAATCCGGTGATGGCGCAGATTCATCACCGCATGCCGGTCATCCTGTCACCAGAGTCATGGCCCTTGTGGTTGGGTGAGGCCGGGCACGGCGCTGCCGCGCTGATGAAACCGACACATGACCGCGCACTACAGTTCCACCGCGTCAATGCGCGCGTGAACTCGAACCGCGCCGAAGGTCCAGAACTGATCGAACCCATCTAACGCGCGAAGGCGTCTGCAAACCCCATGCCACGCACTTGCGCCAACGCCGATTGCGTCTGGCCATGGTTGGAAAAAGGCCCGACCGAAACAACAGTCAGCCCACGCGACTGATAAGTCCGCACAGGAAGCCCGGCGCTCTGCAATCGCGCGCGCAGACGGGTCGCGTTGGCGGACACTGCGAAACTGCCAACCTGCACCAGACGGCCCCCTGCGCGCGATGCCGTCGCGCGCGGCGCGCTTTGGGACGGTTGTGTTGCATTGCTGTCGAAATACGGATCGATGAACAAGGACGGGCTGGTCACACAGCGCACCAAGGGCCTGCCAAGGGCAGTGTCCACCAGTTGTCCAAAGGGCGCTGTTGCCGGGCAGGCCGGGTGCCGCCCGGACGCATCGGCACGCGGCAAGGCCCGGCGTTGCGGCGTGGCGGCGCGGCGCGCGGGGGCCGCCACTGCGGGTGCAGGAGGGGCGACAGGTTGCACGCTGGCAGATGCTGCCGCTGGTGCCGGGTCTGGTGGCGCCTGCTCTGTGACGGCCGCGATGCTCGGCTCCTGACCACAGATGATCTGCCGGTCTGGCCCGAAACGCGGCACCCATGTCACGGCCCCGCCAAAAGTCGAACGCATGAACACGCAGCCACGACTATCGACAAATTCCCGGCCCTCAAACCCCTCGGGCGGAGTTTCGGCAGGGGCGCTGCCACTTGACTGCGCATAGGCCCCGGATACCAGCATGACCGACATGCCGATTGCGGCACAGATTCTCTTCATCGCGACCCCCGGTTTCAGCTAGGCAAGTGTGAACGCGACGACGCCAGATTGTAAAGCAGTTTCTGCCCCAGCCCTACCCTATAATGTGCCGAAAATGCGGTCGCCCGCATCCCCTAGTCCAGGCACGATATAGCCTTTCTCGTTCAGATGGCTGTCCAGCGACGCGGTCACGATCCGCACATCCGGGTGCGCGCGGGCCATGCAGTCCAGCCCCTCGGGTGCGGCGAGCAGGCAGATCAGACAGAGTTGCGTGGCACCTGCCTCTTTCAGCAGATCAACCGCCGCCGCCGAGGAATTGCCCGTGGCCAGCATCGGGTCCACGGCAATCACCAGGCGCCCCGACATTTCGGGGGGCAGTTTGCAATAATACTGCACCGGGCGCAGCGTGGCCTCGTCCCGATACAGCCCGACAAAGCCTACCTTTGCTGTTGGAATCACGTCCAGCACCCCATCCAGCAGTCCGTTGCCCGCCCGCAAGATCGACACCACGACCGGGTCCGGCCCGTCCAGCATCGGTGCCTGCATCTCGGTCAGCGGTGTCGTGACCGTGTGCATGGTCAGCGGCAGATCGCGCGTGGCCTCATAGGTCAGCAGCAGGCTGATCTCGCGCAGCAAACGGCGGAAATCAGGCCCCGGCGTCCGCGCGTCGCGCATCAGGGACAGCTTGTGCTGCACCAGCGGGTGATCGACAATCGTCAGGTTCGGATGGGTCATCTGGCCTCCAGTTTCCGGGCTATCGCAGCGCGTGTTTCAGGGTCACAAAAGGCCGCTTGCAGGGCGGTCTGTGCGAGGCTGTCAAACTCTGGCGCGTCCCAGCCAAAGTGATCGGCCAGCCCCTGATACTCGCGCGTCATGGTGGTATGAAAAAACGGCGGGTCATCGGTCGAGACAGTCACCGCGACACCCGCCCGGCGCAACCTGTCAACCGGATGCAGGTCCAGCGAGGGATACAGCCCGAGCGCAACATTTGAGCCAGGGCACACCTCCAGCACCACACCCTGTTCGGCAAGCGTGTCCACCAGCACCGGGTCCTCGATAGCGCGCACACCATGCCCGATGCGCGACACGCGCAGATCTTGCAGCGCCGCGCGCACCGAATCCGGCCCGCCCCATTCGCCCGCATGCGCCGTCAGACCAAGCCCGACTTCGCGCGCTGCATCAAAGGCGTAGGCGAAGTCTCTGGGATGCAGCATGTTTTCATCACCAGCAATTCCAAAACCCGTGATGAAGCGACCCGCTGTTTCCTGCGCGCAGCGAGCCGCATATCGCGCCTTGTCCGAGCCGAAATGGCGGATGCAGGTGACGCAACCGCGCATCGTGATACCCAACTGCGCCTCGGCCTGTGTTGCCGCCGCCTCGATCGCGGCAAGGTAGTCGCGCCATGCCACGACATCCCCCCCACCGCAGAAATCGGGCGAGAGGAAGGCCTCGGTATAGATCACGCCCTGGTCGGCAGATTGTTCCAGCACGGCCAATGTCAGATCGTGGAAATCCTGCGGGCTGGTCAGCACTGTGCAGGCGGCCTCGTACACGCGCAGAAAATCGACAAAGCCATCATAGGCATAGGCACCTTGCGCATCGAATATGCGTGACAGATCAATATGTTTACGTTTCGCCAGATCGCGAATAAACGCAGGTGGTGCCGCGCCTTCGAGATGCAGGTGCAATTCCAGCTTGGGCAAATCACGCAGCGCGGTCATGCCAGAAAACTCCGTCCCGGCCCTTGGGCTTGCACCCCCAGATGTGCGGCAACGCTGGCGGCGACATCGCTGAATGCACATAACCCGATCTCGCCCGTCCCTTTGCCCGCGACCAGCACGGGCACCCGTTCGCGCGTATGGTCACTGCCTGGTGCCGTGGGATCATTGCCATGATCTGCCGTAATGACCAGCATGTCACCGGGCCGCAACCGCGCAATCGCCTGCCCTGCGATTGTGTCAAACTGTTCCAGCGCGCGGGCATAGCCTGACACATCGCGCGGATGGCCATAAAGCGAGTCAAACTCGACAAAATTGCAAAAAGTCAAAGAATCAGGCTCTGCTTGGTCAATAAGGCGTAACAGATGTTGAAATAGTGCAAGGTCATCCTTGCCCTTGTGCACCTCGTCTATGCCCTGACCTGAAAAGATGTCGCTGATCTTTCCCACCGCATGCACCCTCCCGCCCGCACTCTGGACCCAGTCACACAGCGTTGGCGCGGGCGGAGCGATGGCGTAATCGCGCCGGTTGCCCGTGCGGATGAAACCCGTTGCGGTATCGCCCACAAAGGGCCGTGCAATCACACGACCAACCCGCATGCCATGCAGCACAGGCGCGAGGTCTGCACACAGACGATACAGCCGCTCCAGCCCGAATGCCTCTTCATGCGCGGCGATCTGAAACACCGAATCCGCCGAGGTGTAGCAGATGGGCCAGCCAGTGCGCAGATGCTCTGCCCCCATCTCTTTCATGATCGGGAGCCCCGCCGAGTGACAGTTCCCAAGAATGCCATCCGTCCCGGCCAGCGCACAGACACGCGCAACCAGTTCAGGCGGAAAGGCAGGCAGGGTGCGTGGAAAATAGGTCCAGTCCCACGGCACCGGCACGCCCGCCAATTCCCAATGCCCCGAGGGCGTGTCCTTGCCGCGCGAGATTTCGGTCGCAGCGCCCCACAGCCCATTTGGGACGGCTGTCAGCCCCGGCGTCTCGTCGCCCGAGGCCAGCCGGATCGCAGCCCCCAGCCCCAACCCGTCAAGCACTGGCAAACGCAACGGACCGTTGCGCCCTGCGTCGGCCTGCCCCGCGGCACAGGCCTGTGCGATATGGGCCAGCGTATTGGCACCCGCATCACCAAAATCAGCCGCGTCGGGCGCTCCGCCACAACCGACGGAATCCAGCACAACCAGAAAGGCGCGCGCCATCAGGCCCTGTCCATATGGCCTGCGCCAAACGCGCCGGGCAACAGGTCGGCCACGCGCACGGCACGGCTGGCACCATCCAGCGACATCATGGTCACGATTACCTCTGGCCCGGCGAATTCCGCGATCTTCTGGCGGCAACCGCCACAGGGTGGCACCGGCGACGGGCTGTCGGCAACAACAACAAGTTCGGCAATCTCACGCTCGCCCGCCGCGCACATGGCGGCAATCGCGCCCGCTTCAGCACAGGTGCCTTCGGGATAGGCCACATTCTCGACATTGCAGCCGGCAAACACCTGCCCGGAGGCAGTGCGCAGCGCCGCACCAACCTTGAACTTCGAATATGGCACATAGGCGTTTTCGCGCACAGCGCAGGCAGCGTCAAACAGCGTCATTACACCCTCCAAGACTGCAGCAAGTTTGCGCCGTGCGCGCAACCTTTGCAAGCGGGCCGCGCGATTTTTCAACAGGTGCCCTGCGCACCGGAAAAACCCTGCTTGCCGCCAAATCGGAATTGTTTAATATTAAACCAGTTTTCTCGCGAGGGGCCCCATGCCAGATTCCACATCCGACGATGCCCGTCATCCGGCGCTGCTGTATCACGAATTTCCCCGTCCGGGTAAACTGGAAGTGCGCCCCACCAAGCCGCTGGCCAATGGCTATGACCTGTCGCGCGCCTATTCACCCGGCGTGGCCGAAGCCTGTCTGGAGATCAAGGCAAACCCCGACAACGCTGCGCGCTACACCACGCGCGGCAATCTGGTGGCGGTCGTCTCAAACGGCACTGCAGTGCTGGGATTGGGCAATATCGGCGCGCTGGCCTCCAAGCCGGTGATGGAGGGCAAGGCCGTCCTGTTCAAGAAATTCGCGAATATCGATTGCTTCGACATCGAGGTGAACGAGCCTGACCCGGTTAAACTGGCGGAGATTGTCTGCGCACTGGAACCCACTTTCGGCGCGATCAATCTCGAAGACATCAAGGCCCCCGATTGCTTTATCGTCGAGAAGATCTGCCGCGAACGGATGGGCATTCCTGTCTTTCACGATGACCAGCATGGGACGGCGATTGTCGTGGGCGCTGCGGCAACCAATGCGTTGCAGGTCGTGGGCAAGCGATTCGAGGATATCAAGATCGTCAGCACGGGCGGAGGGGCCGCCGGGATTGCCTGCCTGAACATGCTTCTGAAACTGGGCGTGCGGCGCGAGAATGTGTGGCTGTGCGACATTCACGGGCTTGTTTACACGGGCCGCGAAGTGGATATGAACCCGCAGAAGGCGGCCTTCGCGCAAGACAGTGACAAACGCAGTCTGAGTGATGTCGTCGAGGACACAGACCTGTTTCTGGGCCTGTCCGGACCGGGTGTCCTGACGCAAGCGCATGTTGCACAGATGGCCAAGCGCCCGATCATCTTTGCGCTGGCCAACCCCACCCCCGAGATCCTGCCCGATCTGGCGCGCGAAGTGGCCCCTGACGCGCTGATTGCCACGGGTCGGTCGGATTTCCCGAACCAGGTCAACAATGTCCTGTGCTTTCCGTTCATCTTTCGTGGCGCACTGGATGTCGGCGCGACCGAGATCAATGACGCGATGCAGGTCGCCTGTGTCGAGGGGATCGCGGCTTTGGCCCGCGCCACCACCAGCGCCGAGGCTGCCGCCGCCTACAAGGGCGAGCAACTGAGTTTTGGACCCGATTACCTGATCCCGAAACCCTTTGACCCGCGCCTGATGGGGGTCGTGGCCAGTGCCGTGGCAAAGGCCGCAATCGAATCCGGCGTGGCAAAACGCCCGGTAGCGGATCTGAAAGCCTACAAGCAGGGGCTGGATGCGTCGGTGTTCCGGTCGGCCATGATCATGCGGCCTGTGTTCGAAACCGCGCGCCAGACTGCGCGGCGGATCGTCTTTGCCGAGGGCGAGGACGAGCGCGTGTTGCGCGCAGCATCCGCCATGCTGGAGGAAACAGTCGAAGTGCCGATTCTGATTGGCCGCCCCGAAGTGATCGGCATGCGGCTGGAACGCGCGGGATTGTCGATCAAGCCGGGACGCGACTTCGAACTGGTCAACCCGCAGGATGACCCCCGCTATCGCGACTATTGGCAAAGCTATCATGCGCTGGTCGAGCGGCGCGGCGTCACACCTGATCTGGCCCGCGCGATCCTGCGCACGAATACCACGGCCATCGGTGCAATCATGGTGCACCGGGGCGATGCGGATTGCATGATCTGCGGAACCTTTGGTCAGTTTCTGTGGCACCTGAATTACGTCACGCAAATTCTGGGCAACAAGGACCGCCACCCCGTCGGTGCGCTCTCACTGATGATCCAGCAGGAAGGCAACCTGTTCATTGCCGACACGCAGGTGCACCCCAACCCGACGCCCGAGCAGGTTGTCGAGACAGCCATCGGCGCGGCCCGCCATGTGCGTCGCTTCGGGCTGGCGCCCAAGGTGGCGCTATGCTCGCACAGCCAGTTCGGCAATCTGGACACGCCCTCGGGACGGGTCATGCGCCGCGCGATGGAGATGCTGGACAATGCCGGGGTCGATTTCGACTATGAAGGCGAGATGCATATCGACGCGGCCCTGGACCCCGAATTGCGCGCGCGCCTGTTCCCGAATGCCCGCTTTGAAGGCCCTGCAAATGTGCTTGTCTTTTCCAACACGGACGCCGCAAGCGGGGTGCGCAACATCCTCAAAGTGCGCGGCGACGCGCTGGAAGTTGGACCGATCCTGATGGGTATGGGCAATACCGCACATATCGTCACGCCATCCATCACGGCGCGGGGGCTTTTGAACATGTCGGCACTGGCGGGAACACCTGTGGCGCATTACGGCTAGTTGAGACAGCAAGTCACGCGGATATACAACGTTGTTGGTTCTGCCCCGTCGGAGTGGACAGGTTAGTGTTGCCTGCCCACCCGGCGAGTGTGTTCCATTTGCCGCGCAGATGAAAAATGAGTCGGTTTTCCGCGTGGAATGATGCTGATCAATAACTACGGCGCGAAACACCGCTATGGAGTTCATCGAGGGGTGAAGAGAATCTGTGCGATGTGTTGGAACTCCCCTCTGACAATTATGAAAAGAGGCAAGCATGACAAATATCCTGAACATCTTTGCGGCGGGCGTGATTGGCCTGTCAGCCACCAGCGGTGCCGCTCTTGCCACGGATGTCAGCAAGGGAACCGTACACCATAATGTAGTTACCGCTCCTTCAGCGCCGGACAAGACTTACTGGGACGGATTCTATGCCGGCGGATCGCTCGGGATGGGCAGCACGAACTACAAGTTCAGTGGCGGCGCGTCCCTCTTTAACAATCCCATCGTGGGTTTCGGCCTGCCGGATCTGGGCGGGTCAGGTGCACTACTCGGACTCCAGGCCGGCTACAATTGGCGGGCAACCAATGATCTGGTCGTCGGTGTTCAGCTTGATGGCAACATGACCAGCATCACGAACACAGCCAATTTCAACATCACCGCGTTGGTGGCCGGGGAGTACAGCATCAGGCCGCGGCACGAATTCGCGTTGACGGGGCGTGTGGGCTATGTGGTCGCCGAACGCACGATGGTCTATGGTCTCGCAGGTGTCAGTCGGGGCAGCTTCAGGGGCAACCTGAGCGCCAGTTTGCTCGGTAATCCGGTTCTAGATACAAGCTATTCTTTCAACCGGACCGGCTGGACAGCGGGTGTCGGCATATCCACTATGATGACCGACAACATCTCGCTTGGACTTGAGTACCGTTACACTGATTATGGGCGGCATACGCTCTTCAACGAGACGATTGGCCCGGTCAATGCCGATTTCGGGTTCACCACCCGAATGCAGACCGCCCGCGCGAGCGTGAACTATCATTTCTGAGCGCAGACCGTTTCTGAACACCTGAGTGACCTGTCATGATCGCTCAGGTGATTTGCAAAACAGGTACGAAACACGAGGGCGCTGGTTCAGATCGTAGGTTTTGCAAACCTCCTTGCACAAATTGCAAACTCCGTTCAGCCTGCGGGCGCCTGTTTCCGGTAACGGTTGTTGCCAAGCACACGCGCGCCCGTCTATCCAGTAACAGCTATTACCGAGGGAGGACACCGGATGCGCTATGCTGATCTGCACCAGAAATCACTGAACGACCCCAACGGATTCTGGATGGAGCAGGCGCAAGCCATCGACTGGGACACACCACCTTCGAAGGCGTTGTTTGACGAAAACGCACCGCTTTATGAATGGTTCGCCGATGGCATGGTCAATACCTGCTGGAACGCGCTCGACCGCCATGTCGCGGGTGGACGTGGCGACCAGTTGGCCGTGATCCATGACAGCCCGATCACCGGCACACAGGAAAAGCTGACCTTTGCCCAGATGCGCGACCGCGTGGCCCGTCTCGCAGGCGCACTCAGGGCGCAGGGCGTGGTCAAGGGTGACCGGGTAATCATCTACATGCCGATGGTGCCCGAAGCGCTGATGGCCATGCTGGCCTGCGCAAGGCTGGGGGCCATTCATTCGGTCGTGTTCGGCGGCTTTGCCGCCAATGAACTGGCCGTGCGGATCGATGATGCGCAACCCAAATGCATCATCGCCTCTTCTTGCGGGTTAGAGCCAGGGCGCGTGATCCATTACAAGCCCCTGCTGGACGGCGCGATCAATATCGCCACGCACAAGCCGGATTTCTGCGTGATCTTTCAGCGCGAACAGGAAACCGCCGCTCTTACTGAAGGGCGCGATCTGGACTGGAACGATTTTCAGGCAGGTGTCGAACCCGCCGATTGCGTGCCGGTTGAAGGCAACCACCCGGCCTATGTCCTGTATACCTCGGGCACTACGGGCCAGCCCAAGGGCGTGATCCGACCCACGGGCGGGCATCTGGTCGCGCTGAACTGGTCGATGAAGAACATCTACAACGTGGACCCCGGCGATGTGTTCTGGGCCGCGTCCGATGTGGGCTGGGTCGTGGGGCACAGCTATATCTGCTACGCCCCGCTGATTGCCGGAAACACCACAATCGTGTTTGAAGGCAAGCCTGTGGGCACCCCGGATGCGGGCACCTTCTGGCGGGTCATATCCGAACACAAGGTCAAGAGCTTCTTCACCGCCCCTACGGCCTTTCGCGCGGTCAAGCGCGAGGACCCCAAGGGCGAGTTGGTGCGCGACTATGATCTCTCTTGCCTGAAAACCGTTTATCTGGCGGGTGAACGTGCCGACCCCGACACGATCCTCTGGGCGCAGTCGCAGTTGCAGGTGCCGGTAATCGATCATTGGTGGCAGACGGAAACCGGCTGGGCGATTGCCGCCAACCCGATGGGGAACGAGGCGCTTCCGGTCAAGCTGGGCTCGCCTGCAGTGGCCATGCCGGGCTATGACATCCGCGTGCTGGATGAAGGCGGCCACCCGGTTGGCCCCGACACGCTGGGCGCAATCGCGATCAAACTGCCCCTGCCACCGGGCACCCTGCCCGGCCTGTGGAACGCCGAGGCGCGCTTTCGCAAAAGCTATCTCGATGCGTTTCCCGGCTATTACGCGACGGGCGACGCGGGCTACATGGATGCCGATGGCTATGTCTATATCATGGCGCGGACGGATGACGTGATCAACGTAGCGGGGCACCGCCTGTCTACTGGCGCGATGGAAGAAGTGCTGGCCAGCCATCCCGATGTTGCGGAATG
Source organism: Paracoccaceae bacterium (assembly GCA_007118295.1). GTDB lineage: Bacteria > Pseudomonadota > Alphaproteobacteria > Rhodobacterales > Rhodobacteraceae > Roseinatronobacter. The sequence goes on from SKRW01000163.1 coordinate 13,229, forward strand.
TGCTGTCATCGGGGTTGCGGATGCACTGAAAGGCCAGTTGCCGATGGGGTTCGTGTGTCTGAACAAGGGCACCGACCGGACGGAAAAAGAGATTGTCAGCGAATGTGTGCGGCTGGTGCGCGATCAGATCGGCCCGGTCGCGGCCTTCAAGCTTGCCGTGGTGGTCGACCGCCTGCCCAAGACACGCTCAGGCAAGATCCTGCGCGCAACAATGGCCAGCATCGCCGATGGCAAAGAGTTCAAGATGCCTGCGACAATCGACGACCCCGCCATTCTGGACGAGATTTCCGTGGCATTGCAATCGCTGGGTTATCCGCAAACCTGACGCGTACAGCCGCATTGGCGCGCGCGCAAAACAGTTGTTTTCCCGTCGCGTTTCGGCTTAGGGTTGTGTTCTGCATTGCCTGCACTGGCTGCCTGCGGCTGTGGACCAGGAAGGGCGCTCCCTACTCAGACCGGACTCCGACGCCATGGCTGCATCGCATAATACGCCCCGCTTGCCCGATATCCTGCGCGAGATCGAGGACGAAGGCGCGGTTGCCGCTCTGTGCAGCCAGATCGCGGCCGACCTGAGATCGTGCGCGGCAAGGCTGCACGATTCTGGCGCAACACCCGATCATCAGGAACGGGTGTTGCACGAGATCAAGGGCATAGCACTTACGCTGCAGGCAGACCATCTGGCCGCACTCTGCGTCGCAGGTGAAACCCTGCATCAACAGGGACATAAGGCAGCGCTTGAGCTGCTGGTGCCGCAGGTCACAGATGCCTGTGCCGAGGTGGCAAAAGCCGTGCTCGCCCTTGCAGGTCAGACCGCATGAAACAGATATCGCACCCCCCGCGCGCGGTGGACCTGATGCTGGTCGAAGACACCCCGTCGCTGCAGATGCTGTACCGCACGGTCTTGCGCAAGGCAGGCTACCCGGCGGTCTGCGCCTCGACCGGAGAGGATGCGCTTGAACAATTCGCGACCCACAAACCCAAGGTCGTGCTACTGGACCTCATGCTGCCGGACCGCGACGGCCTGAGCGTGATGTCCGATATGCTGCGCCAGCAACCCGGAACGCGGGTCATCGTCATCTCGGCCAATGGTGCCATCAGCAATGCCGTGGAAGCCACGCGGCGCGGCGCGCACGATTTTCTTGTCAAGCCCTTGGGCGACACCCGGCTAGTTGGCGCTGTCGCAAGTGCGATGAGCGATTGCCGCCGCGAGGCCCAGCGCCTGACGCCAGTGCCAACCGATCTTCTGACAGCAGGCGACGGTGTTTTTCAGGGTAATTCGGCGGCAATCGTGCGCGTGCGCGCGCAGGTCGAGGCCGTCGCCGGATCAATGGCTCCCGTTGTCATTCAAGGCGAGAGCGGGACCGGTCGGTTCGCCTGCGCCGAATTGATCCACGCCTCCTCGCCACGCGCGCGCGAAAGGCTGGTCACTGTGAACTGTCGCGGCGTCACACCGGGACATCTGTGGGACGAGTTGTTCGGCAAGGGCGGGGACGCCCCCCGCACGCGGGGGGCGCTGGCGCGCGCGCTTGGCGGCAGCCTGCTGCTGCTCGAACCTCAGGACATGCCTGCCGAGGTGCAGGCCGGGTTGCTGCAGGTGCTGCGCGA
>SKRW01000107.1 GCA_007118295.1 Paracoccaceae bacterium
ACCAGATCCCAGACCAGCGCAGGGCCTGCGGCCAGCGCGCTCAACAGGCGCGGGCCATGGTCGGGCCCTGCGCGGGCAATCAATTCGTCGGGCATCAGCCACAGCCCGGCATTGACCAGCCCGACATTGCGCCCCGATCCGCCGCTGCCAATTGCAGTTGCCTCGACCAATGCGACCGACACGCCCGCGCGGGCCAGATGCAAGGCTGCGGACAGGCCCGTATAGCCGCCGCCGACCACGGCCACCTGCGCCACCACGTCGCCTGACAGCCGCGCCGTAGCCGGGGCCGGGGGCGCAGTTGCGCCCCACAGACCAGGTCCGTCAGATGTCAAATTTCACACCTTGGGCGAGGGGTAATTCGTCAGAGTAGTTGATGGTATTGGTCGCGCGGCGCATATAGCCTTTCCACGCGTCCGAGCCACTCTCACGCCCGCCGCCCGTTTCCTTTTCGCCGCCAAAGGCCCCGCCAATCTCGGCCCCGGACGGGCCGATATTGACATTGGATATCCCGCAATCCGCCCCTGTCGCCGACAGGAAGGTCTCGGCCTCACGCAGGTCGCGGGTGAAAATGCAGGCCGACAATCCCTGCGGCACGCCATTTTGCAGCGCGATGGCCTCATCGAACGTGTCATAGCTCATGACATAGAGGATGGGCGCAAAGGTTTCGGCCTGCACGATGGCGGTTTGAGCGGGCATCTCGACCACGGCGGGGCTGACATAGGCGCCGCCCTCGACGGCCGCGACCGGGGCGCCGCCATGCACGGTGCCGCCTTCGGATTTCGCCTGTTCCAGTGCAGCCTGCATCCGGTCGCGCGCCGCGGTGTCGATCAGCGGGCCAACCAGCGTGCCACTTTTGCGCGGGTCACCCACGGGCAGGCTGGCATAGGCGGCCTTCAGCTTTTCCACCAGCCCGTCGCGCAGGCTTTCATGCACGATCAGACGGCGCAGCGAGGTGCAGCGCTGCCCGGCGGTGCCGACAGCGGAAAACACGATGGCGCGCACGGCCATGTCCAGATCGGCGGTCGGTGCCACAATCATTGCATTGTTGCCACCCAGTTCCAGAATCGACCGCCCGAAGCGTTCGGCCACTTTGGGGGCCACGATCCGCCCCATCCGTGTGGACCCCGTGGCAGACACCAGCGGCACGCGCGGGCTACTCACCAACGCGTCACCGATATCCGCGCCACCGATGACCAGTTGCACCAGCCCGTCGGGGGCGTCGCCAAAGCGATCGAGCGCGCGCGCGAGTGCTGCCATCGACGCCATTGCCGTCAGGGGGGATTTCTCTGATGGCTTCCAGATGACAGGGTTGCCGCAGACCAGTGCCAGTGCGGTATTCCAGGACCAGACGGCCACAGGAAAGTTGAATGCCGTAATGACCGCCGTGGGCCCCAGCGGGTGCCAGGTTTCCATCATCCGGTGACCAGGACGCTCCGAGGCAATCGTCAGCCCGTAAAGCTGGCGCGACAGGCCGACGGCGAAATCGCAGATATCGATCATCTCCTGCACTTCGCCCAGACCCTCGGACGTGATCTTGCCCGCTTCCAGCGTGACGACCGCGCCCAGCGCGTCCTTGCCCGCGCGCAATTCCTCGCCCAACAGCCGCACCAACTCGCCCCGCCGGGGCGCGGGCACTTGCCGCCATGCCTTGAACGCGGCTTCGGCGCGGTCGAATACCTGCGGCATCGCACCAAGGCTGCTCTGGGTGACGCGGGCAATCTCGGCCCCGTCAATGGGGCTGTGCACGGCCAGATTGCCGCCTGTGATCTGCGACTGGCTCAGGCCGGCATCGGTCAGGGTGTGGGAATGGGACATGGGAATCTCCTCTTGCTGGGGCCGAGACAAACATGATTGCATCTGCGCGCCAAGGCCCAAAGAAAAACCCGGCCCATGAGGCCGGGTTCCGGAATTGTGCGTCTCCGGGCTTAGTCCGGCAGTTGCGACAGCGCTTCCTCGAACGCTGCGGTAAAGCCCATCAGCGACATGTTCAGATCGACGGTCTGGTCAGGGGCGGCCACGGGCACCAATGTCCATGTTGCCTGTGCGCCGCGGCGAAAGGCGTCCACTTCTTCGGCAGTGAACCCGACACGCGCGATGCAGCCGATCGCCGTGCAGAAGGTGAAAGGGTAGCGTTTCGCGGCACCTGCATCCACCTGCATGACCAGTTGCGCGGTCAGCAGTGTTTCCAGCGGGGTCAGGATGGTTGCGCCTGCCACGGCATCCCCTCCGGGCGGCAGCGGGAACATCGAGATTTCTGCCGTGGCGTTTCCTTCGCCATCGCGCAAGAGTTGGTACATCTGGCAGGGGTCTTCCTCGTCGGGGACCCGGACGCAGACCATTTCCCAATCGCCATGGGTGTTGCCGACATAGCTTTCATCGTCGGCACCCTCGCCAATGACCTCGCCTGTTGACAGCGCGGTCAACGGCGATTCTGTTGCTTCGGAAGTCTGCGCGTGCGCAGCAACCCCGAAAACGGCCAGTGCCCCGGCAAGCACCGCGGCCTGTGTGCTGAGTTTGACTGCAGTCATCCTGTTGTCTTGCATGCCCGTTCCTTTGGTCCTCATGTTATCCGGCAATGTGGTAACATGCGTTCCGGAGCGTGTCAGGTGAAAAATCAGGCGCGCATGGCGGATGTGATCACCGCGTGAGCAGGCAGCGCAGGCTCTGTCATCTGCCTGCATAGCCATGCTTGCAGAACACGAATATTTACCGACAGGTTATCAGAGGACCAGACCCGTCAGCGCAGGGCCCGAAAAGCAAATAAGGGCCCGAAGACCCTTATTTATATCGTTTTTTATCGCTCCCTGTCGGACTGGCCGACGAATTGAGGGAACCCTAGGCAGAAAAAACCTGTCCGTCAACTAAAAATCTGTTCCGTAACTTTTCCGAATGACAGGCAAAGGTTTACAAGGATTAACAGTGTGCTGAAACATTAGGCCAGGACCTGCCCGACATGCAGAAAAATGCCGCGCCCGAGGGCGCGGCAAGTCCAACAGGGAGGAAGATGCGCCTCTCGTCCAGGACGGTCCGCGCATCTTCAGACCATGCCCTGCAATGGTAAAGATTCGCTTTCCAAGCGCGACCGGCTTGATCTAGTCTGCGCGGGCGGACTGCGCAGGGTCCGGGGTTGGTAAGAGTGAGGCAGGTCATGCAGGCACAGGAAGCGGCGATTTTCGTGGGGGGTGGTGGCGAAGACAGCCGCGCGCCTCAGGTCTTGCGGCTGGGTTATGGCAACCGCCACGGGTTGATCGCCGGAGCCACAGGCACGGGCAAGACCATCACCATGCAGATTCTGGCCGAAGAATTCTCAAATGCGGGCGTTCCGGTTTTCCTGACCGATATCAAGGGCGATGTGGGCGGCATGGCAATGCCCGGCACCCCGCGCGGCGGGCTGGAGCGGCGCGCAGAACTGATCGGGCTGGAGGGGTATGGCTACGTTGAAAGCCCGGTGATCTTCTGGGATTTTTTCGGGCAACATGGCCACCCGGTCCGCGCGACCATCGCCGAGGTGGGGCCTTTGCTGCTATCGCGCATGCTCGATCTGACCGAGGCGCAAGAAGGCGTGATCAACGTGGCCTTCCGCATCTCGGATGACGAAGGGTTGCCGATCCTCGATCTGAAGGACCTGCGCGCGATCCTGAACTTTCTGGGCGAGAACCAGCGCGAAATCTCGATGCAATACGGCAATGTCACAACCCAGAGTATCGGGGCGATTCAGCGCAAGCTTCTGGTGCTGGAAAATCAGGGTGCGGCCAGTTTCTTCAGCGAACCCGCGCTGGAACTGGCCGATTTCATGCGCGTGGCCCCGGACGGGCGGGGCTATGTCTCGATCCTGCATGCCGAGCGGCTGATGCGCAGTCCGCAGCTATATGCGACCTTCCTGCTATGGCTGCTGTCGCAACTGTTCGAAGAACTGCCCGAGGTTGGAAATCCGGAAAAGCCGGTGCTGGTGTTCTTCTTTGATGAGGCGCATCTTCTGTTCAACAACGCGTCCCGCGCGCTGGTGGAAAAGGTCGAGCGCGTGGCGCGGCTGATCCGGTCCAAGGGGGTGGGAGTGTATTTCGTGACGCAAAACCCCGATGATGTGCCCGACACGGTCTTGGGCCAGTTGGGCAACCGGGTGCAACATGCCCTGCGCGCCTTTACTGCGCGCGACCAGCAGGCCCTGCGCCGCGCGGCGCAGACCTACCGGCCCAATCCGCGCTTTGATATTGGCGATGCGATCCGCGATGTCGGCGTGGGCGAGGCGGTGACCTCGTTTCTGGAGGACAAGGGCAATCCGGGCATGGCCGAGCGCACGATGATCCGTCCGCCCTCTTCGGCGATGG
>SKRW01000009.1 GCA_007118295.1 Paracoccaceae bacterium
ATACAGCCTCCTGTCGATCAGCGCATGCCCCCAGCGACTGGCATAGCTCGCAAAAACACCGATCTGGCTGTTCTCGATGCGTCCCGCCGTGCCGGAATACTGCCGCGCAACCCCCACCGAATGGCTGCCTTTCTTCAGAAAACCAGTTTCATCGACAACCAAGACGCCATCAGGATCAGCAAGAGCTTCAAGCGCATAGTCGCGCACCCGTTGGCACAGCGCATCCGCAGACCAAAGCGACCTGCACAACAGCGACTAGGGCTTGTACGATCGCGCAAGACCAGCTTCATGCGCCACCACCCAGCCCGTCTTGCGTTCGGCGCCCGAGAGCAAGCCATCAATGAACGCACCAGCCGATGCCCTCTGTTCGGACCTGACAAAGGCAGAGGAAATCTGCGCTTTCAGCCCTTCAAGCGCTGCACGCCAATCCGAAACAGATCCCGCCCAATCCGATACCGCCATACTCGCCCCCATAGCCAGTGATCGGACAAGATTGAATCAGACATCCCAAATAAATGCAACTGTAGTATTAGTCGAAGAAACCCGCGTCTTCGGGCGAAAGCCGCTCGCGCGCCCGTTCGACGATGAAATCCACGCCCATCCCCGGCCGGTCAGATACCTGGATCATGCCGTTGACCACAATCGGTTCGGGGAGCCCTTCGACGATATCGTACCACCAGTCCGGGTCACCGTTTGTATATTCGAAAGCAATGAAATTGCCGGGCAGCGTGGCTGAGACCTGAATAAGGGCGCCCAGACCAAGCAGCCCGTTGGCCGTGCCATGGGGGGCCATCATGATGCTGTGCAGGTCGGCAAATTCGGCGATCCACTTGAGTTCGGCGATGCCGCCCACATCTGCCGGGTCCGGCCCCACGACATGGACTGCCTGTGTTTCGATCAGTTCCTTGAAGTTGTGCCGCAGGTAGATTTGCTCGCCTGTGTGAATTGGCGTGGATGACATTCGTGTCAGTTCACGATACACCCCGGCGTTGACCCAGGGGGTGTAATCCCCGCTCAACATATCCTCCAGCCACAAGAGGTTGTAGGGCTCAAGCAGACGTGCCATCCGTATCGCGTCGGCAAGCATCCATCCGGGCCCGCAATCGAGTGCGAGGCCGATTCTGTCGCCGGTCACTTCCTTCATTGCAGCCACGCAGTCGACCATATGGCGCAGGCCTTTTTCGGTGACTGGCCCACGGTCCAGTGCCCCGTGGAGCGGGCTGGGCGATGCATCGCCATAGTAAAAGCCGGGCACGTCGCGTTTCATGGGGGAATGGAACCCGACCGGCTGTTTCAGGATCGTGAATCCCTCTGGCAGTTCCATCATCTGCCGGACATCATCGGCGTAATCCTCTGGACGCTGACCTGCGAGCGGAAAGCGCAGCGCGCCGTTATAGACCCGCACATGATCTCGGATCTTGCCCCCCAGCAGCCGGTGAACCGGCTGCCCGGCGGCTTTTCCCGCGAGGTCCCACAGGGCCATCTCGATCGTGCTGACAGCGCTGCCCCAGGGCTTGAAGCCGCCGCGCTGGCGGATCTTGAGCATTGCCCGCTCGACCAGCCTCGGATCCTCCCCGATCAACGCCTCGCGGAAAGCAAGGATATGAGGCTTGAGATAGGGTTTCCATGTCTCGGCCTGGGCATAGCCGGAGATGCCCGCATCGGAAACGATGCGCACGACAGGGCTTTTTCCGATGACTGCACATCGGATGTCGATGATTTTCATTGTTCCCCCGAGCGCCCCTATTCGGGCATATCACTTGTGATCGCAGCGGCAGTGTCGATGGCTGCCATGCGGATTTCCTCCATCTGGCTCGTCTCTGTGCCCGCCAGAAAGGGAATACTCAGCGCCGCGACAACGCGTCCGCTGCGCGTCATGACGGGTGCGGCGAAAGCGTGGATTGACGGCGCGTTTTCGCCCTTGTCGCGCGCCCAGCCGAGCCGCCTGATTTTCGTCAGTTCGCCGCGCAGTCGCTTCGGATCGGTCACAGTCTTGTTTGTATAGGCAACGAGCGGCTTACTCAGCCAGTAGTCGAGCAGTTCCCGGTCCGCATGTGCCAGAAGCAGTTTGCTCGCTGCGCCGGCGTGAATGGGCATTCGCTGTCCCGGAGCGACGGTCAGGGCGTATTCGCGCCGCCCCTGTGCGGTTGCGAGGACCAGCACACCGTCATTGTCCATGACGCTCAGTTTCACACCCTCACCCAGCTCGCTTGCGAGCCGGTCAAGATGTGGTTGGCAGGTCGCCACCATGTCGATGTCGCTGGCGCGCAAGGCGACATGGGACGCGAGTTTGAGAAGACGGCGCCCAAGATGATAATTGCCTGCATCGTCCCTGCGGATCATTTCGTGCTTCTGCAATGTGTTGACGATCCGGTATACACTGGTCCTCGGCAGTTCGAGCTGCTTTGCCAGGCCGCCGATGTTCATTCCGGAACTGCGCGCCTCGATCGCCGTGAGCACATCCATCATTCGGTCGATCGCCGGGATTGTATTCGTGCCGGTGAAATCGTCGGGGAGTTCGGACATTCAGGAAAAATCCTCCGTTGACATTTGTTGTGCTATCACTAGCATACGAATTTGAACAAATGAAGTTCAAATGTGAACTAAAAATACCTTCTTAGTTTCCTCGATGAACTTTAGGCCAATTGCGGTCGCGGCACGGTCGGAGCCACCTTGCTGTGTCGTGCCGCTCCGGGCTGTCGCCACACAACCCAAACGGAGAACGAACCCATGTTGACTGTTTCCGGCATCGCCCATGTAGCCATCAAGGTCAGGAATGCACAAGCATCTCTGGATTTTTACATGGACAAACTCGGCTTTGAAGAGATGTTCCGTCTCGACCGCAATGGCCGGCTCTGGATCATATATCTGCGGATCACCGATACGCAGTTCCTTGAAATCTTTCCAGACGGCACAGGCGACAGCGCACCGGGCGACGACCTTGTCGGTTTCAATCATCTTTGCCTCGAAGTGCCCGACATCCATCAGTCTGTGCGCGAGGTCGAGGCGAAGGGGATCGAACTGTTCCGCACCGCGAAGCAAGGCGCAGACGGCAACTGGCAGGCTTGGATCAGGGACCCGGACGGTCATCGTATTGAACTGATGCAGATGGCGCCATCCAACATGCAGGCTGAGGCCATAGCGCGCATAAAGGCGAAATAAGATGACTCGTATCACGTATCTGACTGCAATCGACTTTGGCGCTGGCCAACTCTCCAGCCTGGCCGGTGCGCTGACGGACCTGGGAATCGCCCGGCCTCTCCTGATCTCGGATAGCGGTCTGGCCGCCACGGGGCTGATTGACCGGATCGCGCCCATGCTCCCCAAGGGCGCGGCGCATTTTCTTGAAACGCCGTCGAACCCCACCGAAGCTTCGGTTCTCGCCGCACTCGAAGTTTACCGGCGCGGCGCATGCGATGGCATTGTTGCCGTGGGCGGCGGCTCGCCGATCGATCTGGCCAAGGGCGTCGCACTACTGGCCACGCACCCCGGCCCGCTTGAACAATACGCGGCCATCTATGGCGGCGTCGCCCGCATCAGTGCTGCTGTCGCGCCTGTCATTGCCATTCCAACCACCGCAGGCACGGGCGCCGAAGTGGGCCGCGCATCGCTGCTGACGCTGGGTGACGGCCGCAAGCTTGGGTTCATCAGCCCGTATCTGATCCCCGGGCGCGCGATATGCGATCCTGAGTTGACACTGGGACTGCCTCCGATGTTGACTGCTGCGACCGGTCTCGATGCGCTGTCGCATTGCATAGAGACATATTTTTCACCCCGCTTCAATCCGACGGCCGAGGCGATAGCGCTCGACGGGGCGGGGCGAATCTGGCGCAATCTGGCCAAGGCCTTTCACGATGGCAGCGATCTTTCTGCCCGAACCGAAGTCATGCTGGGTGCCTTGCACGGCGGGCTGTCGTTCCAGAAAGGACTGGGCGCCGTCCACTCGCTCAGCCATGCGCTCGGCGGCTTGTCCGAGCCAAAACTTCACCACGGGACGCTCAACGCCATTCTGATGCCCATAGTCGTGCGCTTCAACCAGGCTTCTGTTGGAGAGAAGGCGGCCAAACTCAATCTTTCTTTGGGTCTTGCTGCTGATGCGGATCTGGCCACAGAACTTGATGCGCTCAACCGCGAACTGGCGATCCCCAGGGGGCTGAGCGAACTCGGCGTCACCACAGATCACTTTGACTGGGTCATTGAACGCGCCCTTGCCGACCACAGCCACCCCACCAATCCGCGCGAACCCAGCGCCGCAGATTATCGCGCCATGCTCGGGACGGCGTTCAGCCCAATAGGTCAGGAGCCCCAGCAATGAAAATCACCGGACTCAAGACCTTCATTGCGAATGTGCAGCGCACCAATTTCGTGTTCGTCAAGCTCTATACCGATGACGGGATCGACGGTGTCGGCGAAGCGACGCTGGAATGGAAAACGCTGACCGTCGTCGCGGCACTAGAGGAACTGGAGCGGGTTCTGGTCGGTCGCGACCCCTTTGCCTCGGATGCCCTGATCGAGCAGTTGCATCGCGACAGCTACTGGCGGACAGGTGCTGTGTTCCGCACGGCGCTGGGGGCCATCGATGCCGCGCTGCTTGACATAAAGGGCAAGGCGCTTGGCGTTCCGGTCTTCGAGCTGCTTGGCGGGAAGTACCGCGACCGCGTTGAATGCTACGCGAACCACTGGTTCTTTGGCGCCGCGACGCCTGACGAATACGCGGAACGGGCCCGCAGCGCGGTTGCCTTGGGATATCGCGCGCTCAAATGGGATCCGTTTGATGTCGCCGATCTGGAAATGAGCCGCGCTCAGCGCCGCCAGACCATCGATATAGTCGCCGCTGTCCGGGACGCTGTCGGCCCGGATATCAACCTTATGCTCGACGTTCATGGGCGCCTCAACATTCCGACCGCGATTGCCATGTGCCGGGAACTCGCGCCCTTCGATCTTACCTGGATCGAGGAACCTACACCCCCGGAAAGCACCGATGCACTTGCCGAGGTGCGTCGCAACAGCCCGGTGCCTATTGCAGCGGGCGAGCGGTTCTTTGAACCGGGCCGCTTTCTTGAGGCGCTCCAGAAAAACGCGGTCGATGTCCTGCAGCCCGACGTATCTCATGCCGGTGGTCTGGCAGAAACCAAGCGCGTAGCACATATGGCCCATGCCCACCTTGTTCCTGTCGCGCCGCACAACCCTGTTGGCCCTGTGATGAATGCCATGACGCTGCACACATCAGTTGCGATTCCCAACTTTCTGATCTTCGAGACCGTCTCGGTCGATGTCCCGTGGCGCAAGGAACTGGTCCATGAGACCCTTGTGTTCAAGGACGGGGCGCTCCTTGCGCCGACAGCTCCGGGGCTGGGAGTCGAGCTGATCGAAGAGGCCTGCGTACACTTCCCCTATGAAGCGACAAATCTCCCGCTCTTTGACGGAACCATGAACACGGGTGGTATTTCTTCAGGGGCGGCGACCTTCGGCAGCGGCGAACAAAATCCAGAATAGTTGGGTTCACGGCACGGCAAAAGCTGTTGACAAGTCGGGTTTCTTTGCGCCATAGTCATATATAGAACAGCATCAGTTCAAATATGAAACAGAACTGAAGCGTTTGGGATCAGGAGAACGAACCGGTCGCGCGGACGGAGGAGTTCGCGATGCCGCGCCACTTCACTCCTGTAGATGACCGCGAAGACGCGGTTTGTATTGCCCCGGGGGAGATGGGGCTTGTGCGCGGTTCTATGGCCGCAGGGAGGAAACATGAGGATTATTGGAAAAGGTGCCGCCTTGGCGGCAGGTGTGTCGATGCTGGCGCTGTCGGCGACGCAGTTGGCTGCAGGCACCGTTACGTGGTGGTCGCCAAACTTCCATGCCCCGAGGGCAGCGGAGTTGGTGGAGCAGTTCCACGCCGAGCACCCCGAGATCACCATCGAGATCGAGGTCACCACGTCAGACGGGTTGCCGCAACGGGTGCTCACCGCGATGCAGTCGGGTGCCGCGCCCGACATTATCGACGTCCAGCACGGCTGGGTTGCAGGTTACGCCCTGAACAACCTTGTCATTGCGCTTGATGACATCATCAGCGACGAAGACGACTTCATTCCCGCAGCGCTTGAATATGTGCGTGTGGACGGACAGACATATGCGATGCCTTTCCGCGTCGAAGGGCTTGCCGTCATCTTCAATCGCGGGCACTTCGAGGAAGCTGGTCTTGATCCGGACAATCCGCCTGAAACCTGGGATGCGTTCGTCGAAGCTGCCCAGGCGCTGACCGGCGACGGCCGCTATGGCTTTGCCATAACCGGCGGCGGTGAATTCGGAAACACAATCTTCCGGTCGCTGCCATTTGTCTGGATGAACGGCGGCAACTTCATTTCCGAGGACGGCACCCAAGCCATCGTCAACCAGCCCGAAGCCGTCGAGGCCGTGAAATTCTACACCGATATGCTGGTGGAACACGGCGTGTCCCCGGCGTCCACACTTCAGAACGACGGCACTGCCAACCGCCGTCTGTTCATCGCGGAAGCCGTTTCGATGTACCAGGCGGGTCAGTTCGACCTGGCCTCGATCGCGGCTGAAAACCCCGATATCGAGCTGGGTGTCATGAAGATTCCGTACCCTGAGGGGGCCGAAACTGCTGCAATTCTTGGTGGCTGGAGCTTCGTCATTCCCACAGGTGCACGCAACCCTGACGACGCCAAAGTGTTCGTCGAGTGGATGTCCCGCCCCGAGAACATGGGCGTCTATACTGACACCTTCCCTGCGCGGACCTCTGCCATGGAAATGGAGCGCTTTCAGGATCCCGCACTGTCGGTATTCGGCGAGATGCTGCCCCATACCCGCCCGGTTCCCAGCCACCCGGCATGGGTTCAGATCATGCAGGCCTATTTCGACGGCGTGCAGCGTATCCTGATCGGCGAGCAGGACGCGCAGGCCGCCATGGATGATGCCGCAGAGGACATCCAGGCGCTGCTCGACCAGCACTGAGAGTCCCTCCCAGGACTACCCGGAGGGGCCACGCCTCTCCGGGCTCCATTTTCGGGCAATCGTCTGGAGGTTTGCTCATGACCCGGATTTCCCCCGGCCTGTTGTTTGCTCTGCCGGCATTGATCGTTCTGACCATGCTGGTCGCTTATCCGATCATGTACACTGCTCTGCTCAGTGTAACCGACCAGCAGGGCAATCTTGTTGGCCTGCAGAACTTCCAGCGTGTCATGCAGGCGCGCACAACGCCGGTTGCATTCTACAACACGCTCGTGTGGGTCGGGGGATCCGTGGTGCTGCAGGTGGTACTCGGCACCGCCACTGCGATCCTGCTTAACGAGAAATTCGCCGGACGCGCCATCGTACGTTCAATAGCGGTCATCCCTTGGGTCATTCCCGGCATTGTTGGCGCGCTGACATGGGCGTGGATGTTCCACACCGAATTCGGCATCATCAACTATATGCTCACCGCGCCGGGCATCGTTGACGAGCCCGTAGGCTGGCTTGTCAGCCGCAATACCGTCATGCCTGCCATGATCGCCATCAATGTCTGGAAGCTCTTTCCCTTCGTTGCCATCATGGTGCTTGCCGGCCTGCAGGCCATTCCAAAGGATCTGTACGAGGCCGCCCGCGTCGATGGTGCCGGTTTCTGGGATGAGGTCTGGCATGTCACCCTGCCGCAGGTGCGCCCGGTTATCGTTGCGGTCACGCTGTTGCTGGTCATCTGGGCGCTCAATCACATCACGACCATCTTTGCGATCACCCGGGGGGGGCCTGCGAACTCCACCCTGATCACGCCGATCCAGATTTTCCGGCTGGCCTTTGAATCGGTGCAGTTCCATCAGGCCGCGGCGCTTTCAGTGATGTTCTTCGCAGCAACGATGGTCATTGTTGCCGTCTATATCAAAGTCCTCTCAGCCAAAGAGGAGAAGTCGCTATGAACGAACGTACCCGGGCCGGGGTGATATTCACATATGTCTGCGCGGCTCTTGTCGTCGCAGTCTGCCTGTTCCCCTTCCTCTGGATGGCGCTATCCTCGATCAAGGTGCTGCGCGAACTCTATACGATCCCGCCGGTTTGGATTCCGACGGTCCCGACACTCGAAAATTACCGGACGGTCCTGTTCGATTCAAACATACCGCGCTATTTCCTCAACAGCGTGATCATTTCGGTCGGCTCAACCACCCTCGCACTGTCCATCGCCATCTTTGCCGCCTATGGTTTCGCGCGGTTCAGGTTTCGCGGAAAGGCTTACTATCAGTCCTTCATCCTGATCGGACAGTTGCTACCCACTGCGGCAATCATCGTTCCGCTTTTCGTTACCCTGCGCTATCTGGGGCTGGTCAACACCTATCTGGGCCTGATCCTCGTCTACATGATCATCACTCTGCCGCTGTCGGTGTGGATGCTCACAAGCTATTTCCGGGCGATTCCGGTCGAGCTTGAAGAAGCGGCAATCATCGACGGCTCGTCTCGGTTGGGCGTGCTGTTCCGAGTTACCTTGCCGCTTTCCATTCCCGGAATCATTGCGGTTCTGGTCTACTCCTTCATCACGACGTGGAACGAGTTCATCTTTGCGCTGACTTTCGCCACTGATTCCTCGGTGAAGACGCTTCCGATCGGACTTGCCGAATTCACAACGGAATTCGACACTGACTGGGGGGCGGTCATGGCAGCGTCCATGATCATGACGATCCCGATCGCCGTGCTGTTCCTGTCCATGCAACGGCTATTCATCGGCGGGATGACCGCCGGCGCCACCAAGGGCTGAGCCCTTAGCGATAGAGAGATAAACATGACCCGAACGACAAAAGACGGTATTCCCACTCTTGGGCTGGGCACTTTCGGACGCACCGGCGAAGAGGGTACAGCGGCAATCCTTACGGCGTTGGAGGTTGGCTACCGCCATATCGATACGGCGCAAAGCTACGACACAGAGTCGAGTGTGGGCGAAGCGCTAAGGCGCTCCGGCCTGCCCCGATCCGAGGTTTTCATCACCACCAAGGTTGCCGACACAAATCTGGAAAAAGCAGATTTCATGCCGTCGGTCGAGCGCAGCCTCGAAATCATAGGCGTGGATCATGTTGACCTGCTTCTGATCCACTGGCCATCGGCAAAGGATGCGGTCCCTTTCGAGGACTACATGCACGCGCTTGGCCAGGCGCGGGACAAGGGTCTGGCGCGACGGATCGGCGTCTCCAACTATCCGATTGCCGATCTTCAGCGCGCCGAGCAGATTCTGGGGCAGGGCGCGCTGAGCACCAATCAAATCGAAATCCATCCCTTCCTGCAGGCACCGAAGATCTGTGCCTACGCCAGGTCAGTCGATCTGCCGCTTACAGCGTATATGCCGCTCGCAAAGGGCCGCGTCTCGAAAGAGCCGATTCTGGAGAAGATTGCCCAGAAACACGGTGTGACCGCCGCCGCCATTGCACTCGCCTTTCTGATGGCCGAGGGCCATATCGTCATCCCGGCTTCCTCGGATACACAGCGACTGCGCGATAACTTCGCGGCGAATGACGTGATGCTGGACGAGGCCGAGATAGCGGCCATCCGCGCGCTGGATCGCGGCGACCGCATGATAAATCCTGAAAAATCACCCCGCTGGGACGACTGAACGGCATCGCTGCCCCCTGCTGCAGACTGGAAGTGGAAATCATGGGTACAGTTTCAATCGAAAGTGCTCGCAAGTCGTACGGCGCGCTGGAAGTGCTTCACGGCGTGTCCATAGACATCGCCGATGGCGAGTTCGTCATTCTTGTCGGTCCGTCGGGCTGCGGCAAATCGACCTTGCTGCGCATGATCGCGGGGCTTGAGGAGGTTTCGGACGGAACGATCTCTATCGCCGGCAGGGTGGTAAACAACCTGCCGCCCAAGAAACGCGATATTGCGATGGTGTTCCAGTCCTACGCACTCTATCCGCACAAGACGGTGGCCCAGAACATGGGGTTCTCGTTGCATCTGGCGCGGCGCCCAAAGCGGGAAATCAACGACCGCGTCAATGACGCGGCTCAGATCCTGGGACTGGAGAACCTGCTGTCCCGGTATCCGCGCCAGTTGTCGGGCGGGCAGCGCCAGCGTGTTGCGATGGGCCGTGCCATTGTGCGCGACCCTTCCGTCTTCCTTTTTGACGAACCGCTTTCAAATCTCGATGCCAAGCTGCGCGTCGCAATGCGGACCGAGATCAAGGCGCTTCATCAGCGGCTCAAGACGACGATTGTCTATGTCACCCACGACCAGATCGAGGCCATGACCATGGCCGACCGGATCGTGGTGATGAACGAGGGCCGGATAGAGCAGATCGGAACCCCGCTCGAACTTTACGATGATCCGGAAAACCTGTTCGTGGCCGAATTCATTGGCTCACCTGCAATGAATATCCTTTCGGGCATTATCAGATCAGAGGAGTTCCACACCGAGGACGGAACGGCGATACCGCTCGGCGCAGCGGTGGGGCAGATCGAGGGCCAGAAAGTGAAACTGGGTATCAGGCCAGAAGACTTCGTACTCGACCAGGCGGGTCTGGCCACAGAGATCATCACGGTAGAACCGACAGGATCGGAAACGCAGGTGGCCTTGAAACTGGGCGGGCAAAACGTCGTGGGTGTCTTCCGCGAGCGGATTTCCGAGAAACCCGGCCAGGCTCTGCACCTGCGGGTAACTCCCGAAAGACTCCGTCTGTTCGATGCGTCGACAGGCAAGCGGCTTGTAAGATGAAAGTGTAGGCGATGACGGCAACCTATTCCGACCTCGAAGGCAAGACTGTCCTGATCACCGGCGGCGCCAGCGGCATCGGCGCGGCCGTGGTCCGTGCGTTCGCGATGCAGGGCGCAAAGGTCGGCTTTTTCGATATTGACGCGGAGGCCGGCGATGCCCTGTGCGCCTCGTTGCGCGAGCAGCAAGCGACTGTCCGTTTCATCAGGGTTGATGTCACTGATACGCCCGCCCTTCAACAGGCTATCGCGGCGCTGCGTTCCGAGCTTGGGCGGGTTGCGATCCTGATCAACAATGCTGCCCGCGATGATCGCCACCCCGCGCTTGAAGTCACTGACGAGGGGTTCGACAGACTTATTGGCGTCAACTTCAAGCATCAGTTCTTTGCGTCCCAAGCGGTGATCGGGGACATGCGCTCTCTTGGCGGCGGAACAATCATCTGCATGAGTTCGATCTCATGGATGGCCGGGTTCGGCGGCATGCCGGTTTACACGGCCTCGAAATCCGCTGTGCTTGGTCTGGTGCGTTCGCTGGCGCGCGATTTCGGCCCCGACAACATCCGTGTCAACGCGATTTCGCCCGGCTGGATCATGACCCAGCGACAGCTCGACAAATGGCTGACGCCAGAGGCGGACGCGATGCGTGCTGAGCGTCAGGCGATCAAGCGCCGGATCGTCCCCGAAGACATTGCCAACCTTGCGCTTTTCCTGTGCTCGGAAGGTGCCAGCGCGATTTCAGGGCAGAACCTTGTTGCCGATGGCGGCTGGGTCTGAACCAATGGCGTGAACAACCAAGAAAGGCTTACTGTGCAACCAATTCCACAAGTTCAGGACATCAATCGCCCCCCGCGGCACCTCTGCGATGCGCTTGCCGAGATCGGCACCGCCACTGCCAGCAGCGAACTTAGTCTCATGGGTATCCGTGATCCTCATATCCGGGGGCCCCGTCCGCTCCTTGAGGGGCGCTCCGTTGCCGGCCCCGCACTGACGCTGCAATGCATGCCCAAGCGCGAAGACCGTTACGGTTCCAGCGAATATGACAATCCCGAACTGCAGTTGCACCGGCATGTGCTTTATCCGGCGCAGGCTGGCGACATGGTAGTGGTCGATGCACGCGGCGACATGGCCAGCGGAATCTTTGGCGAGATGATGCTGACGTTCTTCAAGGGACGCGGCGGAGCAGGCGTCGTCGTCGACGGCTGCATCCGGGATTCGGCCAAGGCCCAGACACTCGACCTGGGTATCTGGGTGCGCGGCGTCACCCCCAACTATCACGCGCAGACCGACATCATTCCCTTTGCTGTGAACGTTCCGGTCGCCTGTGGCGGCGCGCTGGTGTTTCCGGGCGATATCATCGTTGCCGATGATGACGGCGTTGTCGTAGTTCCGGTTGCCATGGCAGCGGAGTTGATCGAGCGGTGCTCAAAACATGTCGAATGGGAGGAATTCGCCCGCCTGCGCCTGTCGCAAGGCGGCGACTTGCGTAAATACTATCCCCTGACTGACGAGGTGAATGACGAATACCTTGCCTGGAAGGCGGAACAGGATCAGGATCAGGAATGAATGCGCGGGACAGGTAGCGGAGGACTTGATGTATCAGAACATGAACGGCTCCACCCATGCCATGGCGCCCTCTGAAATCGCGGTGCAGGCGATCCCCGACGACGAACGAGTCTGGGTGCCCCAGAGCGAAGGCGTCTGGTTCCGACCGCTGATGCTCAATACCATGCAGGGCCAGTGGTGCAATCTGCTGCGCGTCCGCCGCGCTGGTGTCCTTTCACGTCACCTTCATCCCAACCCCGTGCACGGCTATGTCATCAAGGGGCGCTGGTACTACCGCGAGCACGCCTGGGTGGCGGAAACCGGTTCCTATGTGTTCGAGCCGCCGGGCGAGGTGCATACTTTGGTTGTGCCAGACGACTGCGAAGAGATGATCACCTTTTTCAATATCACAGGAGCGATGATCTATCTCGACCAGGACAACAGGCATGTCGGCTATGAGGACGTCTTTACCAAGATCGACATGTGCCGCGCCCATTACGAGTCCGCCGGACTGGGCGCCGCTTTCGTCGATCAGTTCATTCGCTGAGTGCCGCCTGTGGGACAGGAAACGTATAGCTGGGCGCGACAGTGGTACTCAGGTCGGCAGGTGCTGGTCGTCGGGGGCAGTTCGGGGATCGGCGCCGGGATCGCCCGAGGATTCGCCGGGGCTGGAGCCCGTGTGACTGTAACGGGCGTCTCAGACGCCGTATTGCTGGCCATGCCGGACGACCCGGAAGTTGCCAGGCTGGACTGTGGCGTACTGGACGTCCGCGATGCTGACGCGGTCCGCCGGTTCATCGGCGCGTTCGATGACCTGGACTGCTTGGTGAACTGTGCGGGGATCATCCGCCGCAATGACGAACTCGACCCCGATACCTTCGCTCAGGTCGTTGACATCAACCTTAACGGCACCATGCGCTGCTGCGCCGCCGCCCGTCCGGCTCTGGCACGCTCCGGTCGCGGCGCGTTGCTCAACCTCGCCTCGATGCTGTCCCATTTCGGCGGCGGGCTGGTGCCCGGCTACGCCGCGTCAAAGGGCGGCATCGCGCAACTGACCAAATCGCTGGCCATCGCCTATGCCCCCGACGGAATCCGCGTCAATGCGGTCGCGCCGGGCTGGATCGAAACGGCGCTGACACAGGGCTTGCGCGAAGACGCAACCCGGTCCGGCGCCATTCTGGCGCGAACGCCGCTGGGCCGCTGGGGGCGGCCCGAAGACATAGCCGGAGCCGCGCTCTTTCTTTGCTCTCCTGCCGCTGCGTTCATCACTGGTACCATCGTCAACGTGGACGGTGGCTACGCCGCAGTATGACGCCCGAAACCAAACAACCCGAGGACTGGCAATGCCTGAGACACCAACGCTTGAAGACCTGATCGCCGAAGAGAAGCAGATCGTCATAGACCGTTTCGACTACGGCGTGGCATGGGAGATCGGGAGCCATATTCAGGCCGAGGCGCGTCGTCGCAATCTGCCCATTGCGATCGAGATCGCACATGGCGCCAGTCCGGTTTTTCTGGCTATCCTGCCCGGCGCCACGCCTGACAATTCCGACTGGACCCGGCGCAAACGCGCAGTTGCATGGCGGTTTCACAAAAGTTCGCTGTTCATGAGGCTTCAGGCCGAAGCAAGGGGATGGGACTTCAACCAGCGGTTCCGCCTTTCAGCGACCGAGTTCATCGCAAGTGGCGGCGCCGTGCCAATCGTGGTGCGCAATGCCGGAGTTGTTGGGACAGCCGCCGTCAGTGGCCTGCCGGATGTCGAGGACCATGCGATGGTTGTCGCAGCCCTGAGAGCACAAGTTCTGCCCGAAGTGGAATCGTAAGGCCCTCGCACTTCCGGGTCCGACATGCGATTGGCATCGCTACCGTTCGATGGACTGTGCGGTTTTCACACGCAGACATGTAACCGTTGGTCACGGCAAGCAGCACGGCCTCTGCGATCTCGTCGGGGCGTCCGATGCGCATCTGGGAAAGCCAGCGCTTGTAGGTCGCGGGCTTGGCGACCTCAAGCAGCCCGTCGATCTCATGTCCATACTCCGCTCCGATGCGCAGCAGCTCGGCTTTCTCTTCGGGAGACAGGATTGTTCGTTGCGTCGGGATGCGGGCCCGCAGGATCTGGATCTGGGCCTTAAGCAGCCTCAGCTGCGCGTTGTGCCTGGGCATGAAAAGCTGGGTCAGGAAAACGATAACTAGTTCACCCTGAACAATCCTCTCAGGCGACTTCTGGGGTGATCTGATCGACTGGACGCTGCTCAAAAGCGCTGAGCACGGCCGCGATAAACAGCGCCAAAATGGCCCTAAGGTGGGCCAGTATCTTGCGGATATTGTGGCCGCAGGCGCAGAGGACGGCAAAGATCGCATCACCCGCCGTGCCCATGAGTGGGCAGCGGGTCAGTCGACCGTCTGTTTTCATGTGCCCGATCTCGGCCTCGATGGCGCTGCGTCGTCGCAGGAGTTTCGCCAGCATGGGCGTGATGCCTTTGCGCATGCCACTGATCAGGACACGG
>SKRW01000224.1 GCA_007118295.1 Paracoccaceae bacterium
GATCAGGACCGGTTTGCCGAAATGATCCGCGCTGCCGGGTTCGAGCAGGTGAAATATCGCAATCTGTCCATGGGCATTGCGGCGCTGCATTCCGGCTGGAAACTCTAGGCCATGCGCGGACCTTTCAACCTCTGGCGGCTGATCCGCACAGGTGCCACATTCGAGCGCACAGGCGCCATGCGTGTGGTCCTTGAGGCGCTGAATGCGCCGCCCCGTCTGCGCTTTGCTGCGCGCATTCTTGGCTGGCCGTTCAAGCCGCTGGGCCTGCGCGGCGACCCGGACTTGCCCCCGCTCACCCGTGCGCTGACAGCACTTGGACCGGCCTATATCAAGTTCGGCCAGACGTTGGCGACGCGTCCTGATGTTGTGGGGCCGGAACTGGCCGACCAGTTGCGCTACCTGCAGGACAAGCTGCCACCCTTCGACCGCACCGAGGCCATGGAAATGGTCGCGGCCGAACTGGGGCGGCCCGTGGCAGACTGGTTTTCCGAATTTTCCGAGCCGGTCGCCGCAGCATCCATCGCGCAGGTTCACTGGGCGATCAAGGCCGATACCGGCAAGAAGGTCGCGGTCAAGGTGTTGCGTCCGGGGGTCGAGCGGGCTTTCAGAACCGATATTGACGCATTCTATTTTGCGGCCGGGCTGATCGAGGTGCTGCTGCCCAAGACCCGAAGGCTGCGCCCGCTCGATGTGATTACGCATTTCGAAAGCGTGGTCGAGGGCGAGCTGGACCTGAGGCTAGAAGCCGCGTCCGCCGCCGAATTTGCAGCAAACACCGAGAACGACGCAGGCTTCAGCGTGCCCCGCCCGATCTGGCATCTGTCATCCCGTCGGGTGATGACGCTGGGCTGGGCCGAGGGCGTGCCGATGGGGGACAATGACGCGCTGGATGCGCTGGGGCTGGACCGTTCGGAACTGGGCACACGGGTTCTGTCCCTGTTCCTGCGCCACGCGCTGCGCGACGGGTTCTTTCATGGCGACATGCATCAGGGCAACATGAAGGTGACTTCGGCAGGCGAGATCATCGCCTTCGATTTCGGGATCATGGGGCGCATTGACGGGTTCACCCGCCGTGCCTATGCCGAAATCCTGTTCGGGTTCATCCGCAAGGACTATCGCCGCGTGGCCGAAGTGCATTTCGAGATGGGCTATGTGCCACCCGACCGCGACATCGACGAATTCGCGCGTGCCCTGCGTTCCGTGGGCGAGCCGATCTTTGGCATGGATGCGCGCCATATCTCGATGGCGCGGCTGCTGGCCTATCTGTTCGAGGTGACGGAACGCTTCGGCATGGAAACCCGGACCGAACTGATCCTGCTGCAGCGCACCATGGTCGTGGTCGAGGGGGTGGCGCGGTCGCTCAACCCTGATATCAACATGTGGCATGTTGCCCGCCCTGTGGTCGAGGAATACATCCGCGAGAGCATAGGCCCGCAAGCGCTGGCCCGCGATCTTGCGCAGACGGCGCGCATTCTGGTGCGGTTTGGTCCACATCTGCCCCGGATGGCAGAGGAAGCCTTGATTGCCCGCGCGCAACGGTCCGATTCCGCACCTTCTACGCGCAGTATCGGGCCGGTCACTTCGGCGCTGGTAGGGGCAGGTCTGGTCGCGCTGGGGGTTGCGCTGGGCAGTATCCTGTAGCCGTCAGCGCCAGTCTTCAGCCGCCAGCAATGCCTGCAACGCCATGTGCAGGCGCGTGCGTTCCAGCATGACCAGCATCGCGGCGCGATCACATTCCAGCGTGACTTGCGTGGCATCGGCCCGGTTTGACGTCCCGACCAGCGCCTCGGGGGTAAAGCGGATGCCATCGATTGGCCAATGCAGCCCCAGTGACCGCCCGGTCACGGGCCCCATCGGAAACAGCGACACGCGCTCGCCGATTGCAAGGCGCAGTTGCAGGCGCGGCGGGGCCAGAAAGGCGATATCCGCTGCCGCGATCATCATGATGCGCGCGCGCCCGTGGCGCGTTATCGCCGTCATTGCGGCGAGGGTATGATCCAGCCGCGCCCCGTCAAAGCCCAGCGCGAGGACGAACGGTGCCACAATCCGCGCAAGGCACTTGTCCAGATCGGTGCTGTGCTGTTCGGGCACATGGATGACACGGTCCCCCAATTCCGTGCGCAAGGCGGGGTCAAGGGAATCCAGATCTCCGATCACCTGTTCGGGACGGTGCCCCAGCGCCATGGTTTGATTCGCCCCGCCATCAGCGGCAACAAGGCGCGGGGCTATGGCAAGGGCCATGTCCAGATCGTCCGGGTCAAGAACACCGCCCCCGACAAGGGTAACTGCAGAGTTGTCATGGACGGGCGTTTGCATTGCGGTATGCTCTGGGAAAGGGCGAATCGGTACAGTCCTTGTCATATTCAGATCATCAAAAAACCTAAGTCTGAACATTGAATCGCTTAGGTGATCCGTCACTTTGCTGCAATACAGGTAGAGAAAGTGAGCAAGTCATGGTGCCCCCCAACAAGATCCTGACTGTGTCATATGGCACATTTTCCTGCACTCTCGAAGGGTTTGACGAGCCATTTGGGACAATGCAAGCCATCGCAGTATACTTCCGCGACCTCGCAGCCGAGGATCGCTATTTCGGCGCAGAGCCGCCGACGCCGGACGCCGAGATGCTGCACCGCATCGCCGAGCGTGAAATCAAGCGCCGGGTCGAGGCTCGTGTGCAAGATAACAGCATCGTGCTGCGCCCCGAAAGCGACCAGGACCAGGCGCAAGCTGCACAAGCCCCTCAGGCGCTGATGTCTTCGCGCGTTCAGAACACAGCACCTGTGGCGACACCAGATACCGCATCAGAGGTTGAGCATATCGCGACCGAGGCTCCCTCAGCCCCGGAGGCGCTGGACGAATCGGTTCCGACCAGTGAACCCGAAACTGCGGAAGCGGCAGAGTCCGAAGACGGGTTCCCGACCGAGGCCGACGCAGAAGCACATGAACCCGAGCCCAAGTTGGCACCCGAAAGCGATTCGGCGCCCGAGCAAGAGGCCGGGCACGAAGACCCCAGTGCCGATGCGGATACCGCCAGTGACGAGACCCCTCCCCCGGCAGAATCGCCCGAGGATTTTAGCGAGAAGCTGGCGCGCATCCGCGCCGCAGTCGCGAAATCGGCAACGCCGGTCGCCGCAACGGCGGCTGTCGCCGGGGTGGTGGCCGCGACGACTCGTGCAGAGGCCAGTCTTGACCAGATTTCTCAGGACGAGAACGCTCAGACAGAAACTGCCGACCTGTTATCGCAAGACATGGAGCAGGACGATGAACTGCTCGATGATCCCTGGATGCCCGCTGACGCACCAGAGGAAGCGGCGGAACTGCTGGACGAGGATGACACCGATCTGCTGTTTGACGAGGACGAAGCCCTGGAGGATTCGGTTCTCGCCGCTCATTTTGACAGCGAACAGGACGACAGTGATCAGGACGATGACGAACTTGTGTCCGAAGATGATATCGAGATCGCGCAAGCCCCTCTCGCGGAACAGGAACCGGCCATCGCGGAATCACAGAATGCCGAAGACGACGAACCCCCGCTGGAAGCCGAGGCCCCTGACACCGAAGCGACCGAGGATTTTGATGCCGAGCTTGAAGAACTCGTATCATCTAACGAACTGCGCGATCATATCCGGAGTATCCTTGGAACGACCGGGCTGAACCCGAAGGACGAATCCGAACTTCTGGGTGAACTCACCGAGATCGAGCAGGAAGTGGTCTCCAAACGTCTGCGCAGCGCCGCTGCCCGGCGCGCAGCCCTGCGCGCCAACATGGAAGAGGATGCCGAGCGTCTGCTGAAAGTGGCGAAAAGTGAGCTTGGCGCACAGGACGGGCAGCGCCGTCGTGAGGCTTTCGAGCATATGCGCGTGGCGGTCGATGCGACCCGCGCCGAAGAAGCTGCCACAGGCCCGCGCCGTGTCGATATCGAGCAGCAGCGCGAGATCGACCGTTACCGCGTTGACATGGAAGCCCCCGAGTTGCTCAAGCCAGCAGCGACAAAGCAGTCGCTGGACAATGCACATACGGACGATGACGCGGTCTCGGCCATCGACGCCGAAGAGACCCCGCTTGAGGATGCCGCACAGAACGAGGCGCCGCGCAGGGCGATGCTGCGCGACCTGCCGGTGGCTGCTGTTGCAACGCCTGCCCGGACGGCTGACGCAAGTAATGTGGAACTGACGGACGACGCCGAAGAAGACGCCCTGACCGACGAAGACGCGCAAGCGGAAGCACCGTCCAAAGCGCCCGTCGCCGAAGACAGTGCCGTCGAGGCGCGCAAACCCTTTCCGCGCCGCCCGGCCCCTGTCACATCTGGCCGCAGCGCACGTCCGGAAGCCGAGCGCACACCATTGGTGCTGGTATCCGAACAGCGCATCGACGCACCCGCCGCAGGGCCGGTGCGGCCTCGTCGCGTGCGCGCCAGCGTCGCAAGCGCACAGGACCTTGTGAAAAAGAGCGAGGAAGAAGCCCTTTCGCGCGAAGATAGCACTGCATTCGTGCGCTTCGCCCAGCATGTCGATGCTTGGCTGCTGGACGAGCAGATCGAAGCCGCCGCTGCCTATGTGACCCATCACAAGGCACAGTCCGAGTTTTCGCGCATCGAGTTGATGACCTATGTCATGGCCAATAACGAGGGCAAGGACGTATCACGCGATGACATGCTGCGCGCCTTTGGGGCGCTGTTGCGCGAAGGTCGCCTGGAACGTGGTCCGAATGGCCTGTTCCGGCTGGCGGCAGGGTCAGAGTTTGACCAACCCGCGCGGCAATACGCCGCCAATTGATATCGGCGACAGGTTGCAAAAAGGCCCCGGCTTGCGCCGGGGCCTTTTTGAATCGTCCAGACAGGTGCCAGATCAGGCCAGCGAACGTTCGACTTCCTCGCGCTCGAAAATCTCGATGACATCCTTTGGCCGGATATCGTCATAATTCTCGAAAGCCATGCCGCATTCCTGACCGGATTGCACTTCCTTGACCTCGTCCTTGAAACGCTTGAGCGTCTTCAGCGTGCCTTCGTGGATCACCACATTGTCGCGCAGCAGACGCACCCCGGCAGACCGGCGCGCGACCCCTTCGGTGACCAGACAGCCCGCGACCTTGCCCACATTCGAGACCTTGAAGACTTCGCGAATTTCGGCATAGCCGATGAAGGTTTCGCGCACTTCGGCAGATAGCAGACCAGAGGCCGCCGCCTTGATGTCATCAACCAGATCATAGATGATCGAGTAATAGCGCAACTCGACCCCTTTCTGGTTGGCCGAATTGCGGGCCGACGCATTGGCACGGACATTGAAGCCGATGATCGGCGCACCCGAAGCTTCGGCAAGGCCGACATCGGTGTCGGTGATCGCGCCAACCCCATAATGCAGCACGCGCACGCGCACTTCCTCGTTGCCGATCTTCTCCAGCGCCTGCACGATCGCTTCGGCAGAGCCCTGCACATCGGCTTTCACCAGAACGGGCAGTTCGGCCACATCCTGATCGGCCTTGGCCTTGGCCATAAGCTGTTCCAGCGTGGTTGCAGCCCCGGCGGCGGCGCGTTTGTCCTTGGCCGCCTCATGACGGTACTCGGCAATCTCGCGGGCCTGCGCTTCGGTTTCCACCACGTTGAGAACATCGCCCGCTTCGGGCGTGCCATTCAGGCCCAGTACTTCGACCGGGACCGAAGGTCCCGCTTCCTTGACGCGTTCACCCTGATCGTTGATCAAGGCGCGCACCTTGCCCCATTGCTCGCCCACGACAAAGATATCGCCCTGACGCAAGGTGCCATTCTGCACCAGCACTGTCGCAACAGGCCCGCGTCCGACATCTAGCTGCGCCTCGATCACGGCACCCATGGCCGCGCGTTCGGGGTTGGCTTTCAGTTCCAGAATCTCTGCCTGCAGCGCGATGGCTTCCAGCAGAGTGTCCAGCCCCATGCCGGTAATCGCGGACACTTCGACATCCTGCACTTCGCCCGACATCGCCTCGACCACAACCTCATGCTGCAACAGTTCCGTGCGCACCTTGTTGGCATCCGCAGCGGGCTTGTCACATTTGTTGATGGCCACGATCATCGGCACTTTGGCCGCTTTGGCGTGGTTGATCGCCTCGATTGTCTGCGGCATGACCGAGTCATCCGCGGCCACCACCAGCACCACGATATCGGTTACATTCGCACCGCGTGCCCGCATGCTGGTAAAGGCCGCGTGACCCGGCGTATCAAGGAACGACAGCACCGCACCGCTTTCGGTCGTGACCTGATAGGCCCCGATATGCTGGGTGATCCCGCCAGCCTCGCCCGAGACAACATTGGTCTTGCGGAGCGCATCCAGAAGCGATGTCTTGCCATGGTCCACATGGCCCATGATCGTAATGATCGGCGGACGTGGTTGCAGGTCTTCGGCACGATCCTTGATCTGTTCGATCACTTGCTCGACATCCGAATCCGATACGCGAACAACCTTGTGGCCGAATTCCTCGATCAGCAGTTCTGCCGTATCTGCATCAATCGTCTGGTTCATGGTCGCCATGACGCCCATCTTCATCAGCGACTTGACCACGTCGGCCACGCGTTCTGCCATACGGTTGGCAAGTTCCTGCACAACAATGGTCTCGGGCAATTGAACTTCGCGCACGATCTTTTCGCGGGTCTGGTTCAGACCCATGGCTTTCTGGCGCGCGCGCTCTTGCTTGCGCTTCATCGCAGCCATCGAGCGCTGGCGCCCGCCATCACCTGACAGGGCGTCCTTGAGCGTCAGCTTGCCAGCGCGGCGGCTGCCTGCATCGTCACGCGGCTTGGCGCGCGACTGGCGGTCATCATCGGCGCGCTTTGGGGCCTTGCGCGCATCCTGCGCGGTTGCCGGGCGCGCGCGCTCGGACAAGGGCGCGGCAGGTGCTGCAGGCGCCTCGGGGGCGGGTGGCTCTGCCTTGCGGGCTGCGGCGCTTGCGGCCTCGGCCTTTGCGCGGGCTTCTTCTTCTTCCTTGGCGCGCAAGGCGGCCTCGCGCTCGCGCTCTTCGCGTTCGCGGGCTTCGGCCTCGTCGCGGCGGCGCTGGCGATCTTCTTCGCGCGCCTTCTCATCGGCTGCGCGCGCGGCAGCATCGTCAGATTCGCGTGCTCTGGCAGCGGCAAGGGCTTTCAGACGGCGCTCCAACTCGGAGTCGGAGATACCGGCAGGGCGGCGTGCGGGATCGGGGCGCGCCTGAGACGAACCCTGAGCGCCAGATGCCTGTGGCGCGCCCGGTTTCGGGACGACCACGCGCTTGCGCTTTTTCTCAACCACGACTGATTTCGTGCGCCCATGACTGAAGCTCTGCTTCACCTGGCCGCCTTTGCCGCCCAGTCCGAGTGTTTTCTTTCCGTCTGTATCGCTCATGCGTCCGTCTTATCCTCTCCGGTGGCGTATCCACCGATCATACTGCGCAAACCTGTCAGTCTTGCCGCTTCCTCTACAACAGCTTGACCGAGTCCGCCAGCGCGAAGCGCGGCATGTATCACATGATCCCGCGCAAATGCAAAACCCAATTCCTGCGCACTCAGACAACCGATATAGCTGTCGGGGCCTTCAGGAGGGCGTAGTTTCGTCTTGCCCCGCTCTGACCCGTCATGGGCCTGAATGAGGACCACCATCTCGCCCCGAAGCGCCAGATCGCGGCATTTCTCATACCCCGCCACGGCCTGTCCGCTCTTGCGCGCGAGCGATAGAAGCTCGAGCACACGGGCCAGAAGCAACTGCTCGACCAGATCGACCAGCCCCTCGGGCAGTGTCGCGGCTTGCCGGGCCGCACGCGAAAATGCCTTCTTGCGCACGGCCTGTTCCAGCACGTCGCGGTCGGCACTGACCCAGATGCCCCGTCCCGGCAGTTTCTGGGCCACGTCGGGCACGATTGTCTCATCGGGCCCCAGCACGAAACGGATCAGCCCGCGCGCAGGCTGTGTCTGCCCCGTTACGATGCAGCGCCGCTCGGGTTCTTCGCGTTGCTTGCGCTTGCCCCCACGCGTCATTAGCTGCGGCACGCCTTTCAGCGCGCCTCCTCCTCGATGGTCTCTTCGGCGCCTGCCTCGAAGTCGTCTGCTTCCTCGGCCTCCAGTTCAGAGGGGTCCACCCAGCCAAGCATGACACGCGCCGTCATGACCAGATGCTGCGCTTCCTCAAGGCTCATGTCAAAGGATTCCAACAGACCGTCATCCTTGACACGCTGGCCGTCCACTGTGGTCCAGCCGCCGGCCAGTTCCCAATCGGCGCAGGTTGCGAAGTCTTCCAGCGTCTTGATGCCATCCTTGGCCAGCGCCTCGATCATCTGTGGCGAAAGCCCTTCGAAATTGATCAGGCTGTCCTCGACGCCCAGTGCACGCGCGGTTTCCAGCGCGGCAGCGGCTGCCGCTTCCAGCCGCTCTCGGGCGCGGGTCTGCAACTCCTCGGCAGTTTCGTCGTCGAAGCCGTCGATGGCCAAAAGCTCGTCCATATCGACATAGGCCACTTCTTCCAGCGACGAGAATTCCTCGGCCACCAGAAGCTGCGCCATCATCTCGTCGATATCCAACTCGTCCATGAACAGCTTGGTGCGCTCGGCAAA
This sequence comes from Paracoccaceae bacterium, assembly GCA_007118295.1. Classification (GTDB taxonomy): domain Bacteria; phylum Pseudomonadota; class Alphaproteobacteria; order Rhodobacterales; family Rhodobacteraceae; genus Roseinatronobacter. The sequence continues at coordinate 8,548 of SKRW01000224.1, forward strand.
CTCGGCCTGCCGACGGGTGGATTCGTCCGATTCGGTCAGGATGTCGATGTCGAGCCCCGTCAACTGGCTGGCCAGCCGGACATTCTGCCCGCGCCGCCCGATGGCCAGCGAAAGCTGCTCGTCTGGCACCACAACCTCGATCTTGCCTGCCTCGTCATCGATGACGACCTTGCTCACCTCGGCGGGCTGCAGGGCGTTGACAAGGAATGTCGCCTGATCTTCGGTCCAGGGGATGATATCGATCTTTTCGCCCTGAAGCTCGTTGACGACGGCCTGCACACGACTGCCGCGCATACCGACACAGGCACCGACCGGGTCGATGCTGCTGTCATAGGAAATCACGCCGATCTTGGCGCGTGAACCGGGATCGCGGGCGACGGCCTTGATCTCAATGATGCCATCATAGATTTCGGGCACTTCCATCTTGAACAGTTCGGCCATGAATTCGGGCGCCGTGCGCGACAGAAAAATCTGGGGGCCGCGCGCTTCGCGGCGCACGTCCTTGACATAGCAGCGGATGCGGTCGCCATTGCGATAGCTTTCACGGCCGATCTTCTCGTTGCGGCGCAACACAGCTTCGCCGCGTCCGATATCGACGATGATATTGCCGTATTCCTCGCGCTTGACGACCCCGTTGAGGATCGTGCCGGCGCGGTCCTTGAATTCTTCATACTGGCGGTCGCGCTCGGCCTCGCGGACCTTTTGCAAGATCACCTGTTTGGCCGACTGCGCCGCGATCCGGCCCAATTCGACCGGGGGCACGCGCTCTACGACCTCATCCCCGATCTGGGGCGCGTCGAGATAGGCTTTCGCCTGCTCGACCGTCATCTCGGCGTGATGGTTTTCCAGTTCGTCATCAGCAACAACAGTGCGGACGCGGGTAAAGCTTGCGACACCGGTCTTGCGGTCGATATGCACGCGGATATCCATGTCAGCGCCATAACGCGACTTGGCTGCGCGGGCGAGGCTGTCCTCCATCGCCTCGATGACCAGCACGGGGTCGATCATCTTTTCGCGGGCCACGGCCTCGGCAGTTTGCAGCAGTTCAAGCTGGTTGGCAGAGGTGATTGCCATCTCTCACTCCTCAGAATGGGGCGCGTCAGGTGCGTCCGCTTCGGTTTCAATCTCGTCAAACTGGGTTTCGTCGATTGCGCCGCTCGCCTTGCGGGCGCGCAGCATCTCGGCGATCAGGTCCTCGGTCAGGATCAGCTTCGCATCCGACAACCAGTCAAATTGCAGCCCGATGGTGACCGGTTCGCCATTCTCCTCGATCTCGATCAGGATCTCCTCGCCTTCGACACCGGCCAGAACGCCCCTGAACCGACGGCGCCCGTCGATCAACTCGGTCGTTTCAACCCGCGCCTCGTACCCTTCCCATGCATCGAAATCCTTGAGCCGCGTCAGTGGCCGGTCAATACCGGGGCTGGACACTTCGAGCGTATAGGCATCCTCCAGCGGGTCCTCGACATCCAGCGCAGCCGAGACAGCCGTGGAAATCGCGGCGCATTCAGACACCTCTATCCCGCCATCGGGGCGGTCAGCCATGATCTGCAAGGTGCGGGTCTTGCCCGACATCAACCGCAGGCGCACCAATTCGAAGCCCAGCCCCTCGATGACGGGCGTCACGATTTCGGCCAGACGCTGGTCCATGCTTGTCTTGGCGATCAGGTCATTCATGCGCGCCCTCCAATGGGCAAAAACAAAAAAACGGGCCACGCGGCCCGTTATGATTTCCGGTGGAGCCTTGCAGTGCAAGGCGCCGCTGTTACTAGCGATATAGGTGTCAGACGCCACGAACGCAAGCGCTGTTTTCAGCAGGCGCTACAACCCCAGGCGGGTTGCATCGTGGCGCAGGTGGTTCATCACCCGCAACAGCTCTGCGCTGATGCCCGGCTCGGACAGGGCATGTCCTGCCACAGGCACCATTTCCAACCTCGAACGCCCCCAGGATGCGTGCAATTCCCACGCAGTTTGCGGGGGACAGATCATGTCATAGCGGCCCTGAACGATTGTACCGGGAATGTCGCGCATCTGCGACAGCCCCCGCATGAGCGCGCCATCCTCACCCAGAAAACACCCATTGTTGAAATAATGGTTTTCCAGCCGGGCAAAAGCCCGCGCATAATCATTCGGAGCATCGCCCATGCCCATGCCGCGCGACTCGATCGAGGCGAGGGTGTTTTCCCAGCGCGTCCAGGCCCGCGCATAGCGGTTTTCTTCGTGTGGGTTCCCGCTGAACAGCCGCTTGCCATAGGCCGCAATCAGGTCGTGGCGTTCATCGTCGGGGACAAGGCGGATGAATTGCGCCCAGAGTTCCGGAAAGAACCGCGCGGCCCCGCCGCCATAGAACCACTGCAATTCGGACTGCGTGCCCAGAAATACCCCGCGCAGGACCAGACAGGCCACGCGCGCCGGATGTGCCTGCGCATAGGCCAGTGCCAGCGTGGCACCCCAGGAGCCGCCGAACACGATCCAGCGGTTGATCCCCAGCGTTTCGCGGATCAGTTCGATATCGGCGATCAGATGCGGCGTCGTGTTTGCCTTGACCGAGGCCGAAGGCTTTGAGCGTCCGCATCCGCGCTGGTCGAACAGAATGACGCGATAGGTCTGCGGGTCGAAAAACCGTCGCATTGTCGGGCTGCATCCGCCGCCGGGGCCACCATGCAGCACGACCACCGGAATTCCGTCTGGATGGCCACATTGTTCCACATAGACACGATGGCCGTCTCCGACGTCGACCAGACGCTGGTCGAAGGGCTCGGGGATCGGATATAGACCCGAGGATGCGGTGTCATGTCCTGACGACTTGTCCATGGGTGGTACTATATAGTCTAAGAAGACGCCCCGCCATGGGGCGCGATGCAAAAAGGCAGAGGACGGATGACAGTTTCAACCATTGATCCGAGTGAGGTCGCCAAGTTCGAGGCCATGGCCGCCGAATGGTGGGACCCGAATGGCAAGTTCAAGCCGTTGCACATGCTCAATCCCTGTCGGCTGGACTATATTACGCGGCAGATTTCGGCCGAATTTGATCGCGACCTGACTGCGCCCAGGCCCTTTGCCGGGTTGCGTCTGCTGGATATCGGATGCGGTGGGGGGCTTTTGTCGGAACCCATGGCGCGACTGGGCGCCACAGTCGTCGGTGCCGATGCCGCAGAGCGGAATATTCCCGTCGCGCAGATCCACGCCGAGCAGCAGGGACTGGAGATCGACTACCGCCATACCAGCGCCGAAGATCTGGCGGCGGCAGGTGAACAGTTCGACGTGATCCTGAACATGGAAGTGGTCGAGCATGTGGCCAATCCGCTGGCCTATCTGAGCGCTTGCCAGCAGTTGCTGAAACCTGGCGGGCTGATGGTCTGCTCGACCCTGAACCGCAATCCCAAAAGCTATGTGATGGCGATCATCGGTGCGGAATATGTCATGCGCTGGCTGCCCAAGGGCACGCATGAATGGTCGAAATTCATCACGCCAGACGAGTTGTATGACCTGCTGCGCAAGGCCGGGCTGACACCTGTGGACCGCAAGGGCTTTGTGTTTGACAAGCTGCGCTGGAGTTGGTCGCTTTCGGAGCGTGATCTTTCCGTGAACTATGTCACGGCCTCGGTGAAGCCGCAGGATTGAGTATTTTTGGCAAGATGAAACCGGTCAGGTATAGGCGATGAACAGAAGCAGCACGCCAAGACCAAGGCGATAGATCACATAGGGCGTGAAACTGACGGACCGCAACAACTTCATCATGAACACAAGCGCAGCCCAGGCCGCGAAGAACGAGATCACCGCCGCGATGGCCCCGTCGCGGGCGGCCTGCCAGTCGGCGATGCGCACAACATCAATCCCCATCAATGCGCCCGAGGCAATGATGGTGGGGATCGACATCAGCATCGAGAGTTTTGCCGCGTCATGGCGCGCATACCCCAGGGCGCGCGCGCCGGAAATCACGATGCCTGAACGCGACGTGCCGGGAATCAGCGCCACCGCCTGCCAGAGGCCGAGATAGAGCGCATGTTTCAGCGTCCATCCATCCGAGGTGCGGGATTGCGGCCCGACCCGGTCTGTAATGTAGAGTACGATGCCGAAAATGATCATCATCCAGCCAATGACAGCGATGGATCTCAGCAACTCCATCACACCCAGTAGCTTGAAGATCAGACCGACGATGATAACCGGGATGGTGGCCACCGTCAGGCAGAACGCAAGAAAGCCAGCGCGCGATTCGATCCGGAAGCGCAGCAGTTCGGGAATGCCCCGCGCGGCAAGTGCCACATCAGAGCGAAAGTACCAGCACACGGCAAACAGCGTTCCGACATGGACAGCCACATCGATCACCAGCCCCTGATCATCGAGCGACGTGAGCGCGGGAAGCAGGATCAGGTGCCCCGACGATGAAACCGGTAGAAATTCGGTGACGCCCTGAATGATAGCCAACAGAAAGAGGTGGAAAAGCGGCATGAGATCCTCGGGTATGAGAAGGGGCGGTTTGGTGCTCGCAGCATCCTAGCGCACTGGCGGCGCGCCGAAAGCGGGTTATTATGTCAGCATTAGTGACGTTTTTTTCTCCATCTGCGGTGATAAATTTTCAGTCGGTAGCATAAAAAACGAATTTAGGTCATACATTATGACTTTTATTCGAGAAAGACACCCTGTAAAGCAGAAACTCAAATTGGAGGACACGCCATGGTCAAGCAGCAAATGCTCCGTTTTGTGAAGATCGACAAGGAGATGCCTGACAAGCGCCCACCCGATCTGCGCGCTGAAGATTTCGACGAAATCTATGGCGAGTATTCGGATGACAAGGCCGCCGAGCAGGCAGGCCGGTGCAGTCAATGTGGGGTGCCCTATTGCCAGACGCATTGCCCGCTGCACAACAATATTCCCGACTGGCTGATGCTGACAGCGCAGGGCCGCCTGCAGGAAGCATATGAACTGAGCCAGGCCACCAACACCTTCCCCGAGATCTGTGGGCGTATCTGTCCGCAGGACCGTTTGTGCGAAGGCAATTGTGTGATCGAACAAGCCGGGCATGGCACTGTGACCATCGGATCGGTCGAGAAATACATCACCGATACAGCGTGGGAGAACGGCTGGGTAAAGCCAATCGCTCCTGCGTCCGAGCGCACCGAATCTGTCGGCATCATCGGGTCGGGGCCGGGCGGGCTGGCGGCGGCGGATGTGCTGCGGCGCGCGGGTGTTCAGGTTACAGTGTATGACCGCTATGATCGGGCGGGCGGGCTGATGACCTATGGCATTCCCGGCTTCAAGCTGGAAAAGCCTGTCGTGATGCGCCGGATCGAACAGCTAGAGGTCGGCGGTGTGGAATTCGTGCTGAATTGCACCGTGGGCGAGGATATCACCTTTGACGCCATTCGCGGCAAGCATGATGCGGTCCTGATCGCGACCGGCGTCTACAAGGCACGCGATCTGACAGCGCCGAACGCGTCTGCGCCGGGGGTGGTCCGGGCGCTGGACTTTCTGACGGCATCGAACCGCAAGAGCTTTGGCGATGATGTACCGGAATTCGATTCGGGCGATCTGGATGCACGCGGCAAGCGCGTGGTCGTCATTGGCGGTGGCGACACGGCGATGGATTGTGTCCGCACCGCTGTACGGCAGGGCGCAAAGTCGGTGCGCTGCCTGTACCGGCGCGACCGCGACAACATGCCGGGGTCACGGCGCGAGACGCAGAACGCCGAAGAGGAAGGCGTCGAATTTGTCTGGCTAAGCGCGCCTTCGGGGTTTGTGACGGATGACAGCGGCACCCTGACAGGGGTCCGCGTGCAGAAGATGCGGCTGGGCCAGCCAGACGCAACAGGACGGCGCGCGCCGGAAATCATCGACGGGGCGGACTATACCGAAGAGGCAGAAATGGCGATCATGGCGCTGGGGTTCGAGCCGGAAGACCTGCCCAAACTCTGGGATGTCGCAGAGCTTCCTGTCACCCGTTGGGGCACCATCAAGGCAAAGTTCAACACGCATGAGACCGACCTGCCGGGCGTCTGGGCCGTGGGCGATATCGTGCGCGGGGCCTCGCTCGTGGTCTGGGCCATTCGCGACGGGCGCGAGGCGGCGGAGTCGATCCTGCA
>SKRW01000149.1 GCA_007118295.1 Paracoccaceae bacterium
AGTTCCTGCGCGCGCGCCGCGTCAATGAACGCGCCGGTCGTCAGCATCTCGAAGGCCGGTTTGCGGGCGATGTTTCGGGTCAGGGCGACCATCGGGGTGGAACAGAACAGCCCGATATTCACGCCATTCACCCCAAAACGCGTCCCCTCCGCCGCGACTGCCAGATCACACGAGGCGACCAACTGACACCCTGCGGCAGTCGCAATGCCATGGACCTCTGCAATGACAGGCTGCGGCAGCTCCGGGATCATCTGCATCACTTCACCGCAACGCGCGAACAGATCGGCGAAATAGGCAGCCCCCTTGTCGGCGGCCTCGCGCCCTGCCTGCATCTCGCGCAGGTCATGGCCCGCACAAAACGCCTTTCCCGCGCCTGCCATAATCACGACCTTGACAGACTCGTCCCCGGCCAGTTGCTGAAAGCGCGCTTTCAGCGCGGCCAGCATCGCATCGGACAGCGCATTCAGATTGCCGGGGCGGTTCATCACCAGCCGCGCCACGCCTTCCGTAACGTCATAGTGCAACAGGTCATCGCTCATCTTGCCATCCTCCTCGGTTTGGGCCGACTGTAGTCGGGACTGCAAGACAGGAAAACCCTTTACGGAGCTCTTTGGGATGCAGATGGACCGCGACGCCCTGACCGCCTTTCTCGCAAGCGATTTTGCCGAGGTGGCCGATATGTTCGCCATCGACGCGGTCGAGCCGATGGCGATAACCGTGCGCCTGCTTCATCACCCGCGCCATCTGCGCCCCGGCGGCACTGTCTCTGGGCCGGCGATGTTCGCGCTTGCCGATGTCGCGGTCTATCTGGCGATCCTGTCCATGATTGGCCCCAAAGCCCTGAGTGTCACCACGAATTGCGCGATTGATTTCATGCGCAAGCCCGCAGCCGGACATGACCTGATCTGCAAGACACGGCTTCTGAAACTCGGGCGCGCGCTGGCCGTGGGCGATTGCCTGATCTTCTCCGAGGGCAGTGACGCCCCCGTGGCGCGCGCATCGCTGACCTATTCGATCCCTCCGTCGCGCTGAGCGCGCCTCCGAGGGGCCGTCGCGGGCGGCGGCCCCTCGGGTTGCCGTTTGCGCATGCTTGTCGCTATACCGCTGCACAAACCACTGCGAGGCCCCATGACCCCTGCCGCCCGCCTTCAGGCCGCTGCCGAGATCCTTGACCGCATTCTGGGCGGTGCTGCTGCCGAACAGGCGCTGACATCATGGGCACGCGCCAGCCGCTTTGCGGGTTCCAAGGATCGCGCCGCGATCCGCGATCATGTGTTCGACGCGCTGCGCTGCAAACGCTCCTTTGCGCATCTGGGCGGACAGATGACCGGTCGCGGTCTGATACTGGGATTGCTGCGCGCCGAAGGGCAGGAACCGGCAGCGTTTTTCACCGGCGAGGGCCATGCCCCTGCCCCCCTCTCCGCGTCAGAGGCCAGCCACGCACCCCCGCCGATGCCCGAACTGGTCGCCCTCGATTGCCCCGACTGGATTGCGCCGGAACTGAAGGACAGCCTCGGGCCGGATTTCCAGGCTGTCTTGCAAGCATTGCGCCACCGCGCACCCGTTTTCCTGCGCGTCAACACGGCCCGCATCACCCGCGACGCTGCCGCCCTTGCCCTGCTTGATGCCGGGATTGCGACCCGTGCGCATCCGCTGGCCGACACTGCGCTGGAGGTCACGGCCAACCCGCGCGCGCTCCAGCGTTCGGCACCTTATCTAGACGGGCTGGTCGAATTGCAGGATGCCTCGTCACAGGCTGTTGTCGCCGCCCTGCCCGATCTCGAAGGCGCACAGATTCTGGATTTCTGCGCCGGTGGCGGCGGCAAGGCATTGGCCATGGCCGCACGGGGGGCAGATGTCACCGCACATGATGCACAGCCGCGCCGGATGAAAGACCTGCCCGAACGCGCGGCCCGTGCCCGCGCGCAGATTGCTCTGACCGATTCGCCCTCTGGTCAATTCGATCTGGTCCTTGCTGATGCGCCCTGCTCTGGCACGGGGGCATGGCGGCGCACACCCGGCGCGAAATGGACCCTTACACCCGGTCAACTGGCGCGGTTGCGCGTCACGCAAGGCGACATCCTCGATCAGATCGCCGCGCATGTGCGCCCCGGCGGATGGCTTGCCTATGCGACCTGTTCGCTTCTGAACAGCGAAAACATCGCGCAGATCGGGGCGTTTCTGGCCCGTCATCCGGGCTTTGCGCAGACTCGCACGCTTGGCCTGACCCCGATAACCGGCGGCGACGGATTTTACATTGCCATCCTGAAAAGAAATCATCCCTGACCGAACACAGCTTTGCGTTGCGAAACATCGGCAAGCTGCTAAGGTCAATGTTAATAGTTGTTTAACTCGCATCTGCAAAGGTCGCCGAATTCGACCTGTCCGGAGCGGTCCTTTGATTTTTATCACCAAGTCTTTTCCCCTGCGGATTGCGCAGGACCTGAGTGCGCAGCTCACCGCGCGCAAGATCGGCGTTCTTGTGGCAATCAGCCTTGCGATGATCGGGATCGGGGCCGTTATGGCGCCATCGCCCCCTGCTCTGGTCAGCCTGACCGCAGGCACGGCCCTGCTCGCCTTGTGTGGCGTGAGCGCGGCCTTGCTTTGGGGGGTTAACCTGCTGCGCCAGCGTGACCGGGCGATTCTGACACGGTTGCATGGCGACTCTGCTGTTCCCTGCCTGTTGACAGATGGTGACGGGACATTGTTGTGGTCAAATGCAAGCGCCACGGCGGCCTTTCCAAACCTTTCAACAGAGGGTAGCGCTGCGATTTTCGAGGACTGCAGTGCCGCGCCGACAAGCATGGTGCAACGGCTATGTGACCTTGCGTTGGCCAAGGGGCGGGCGGACCACGCGCACTGGCAGGACCAGTCCGACCAGATGACCACTGTGGAAAGCATTGCGCCCGCAGCCCTGTTGTGGCGGATCGAGCGCAGACCACGCACTGACCCGCGCGACCTGCTGCCGCTTGCATGGCTTGAATACGATGCGTCCGGTGGGTTGTGCTACGCCTCGCCCGGTTTGCAGGCATCGCCGCACGGGCTGCCCGAGCTTTGTACGGACAGCCAGACCAGCGCAGACGGCCGCGCGCTCATCCTGCTGGGAGAGGCCACTCACCCCGCAATTCGCCTGTCATCCGAAGATGGCGGCACCTGTGTCATTCTGCTGCCGCAAGACGTCAGGTTTGATCTGCATGACACGGACACGGACCCCGAACAGCATGGCGACCTGCAGCACCTGCCGATTGCCATCGCGCATATCCGCCCCGATGGGCATGTCTGCTACGCCAATGACGAGGCCCGGCGCCTGCTGCGCCTGCACCGAGAAGGTTTGCCGCTGCTCAGCGATCTGCTCGAAGGGTTGGGGCGCCCGGTCACGGAATGGCTGGCTGATATTGCGACCGGACGGCTTGTGTCCTCGACCGAAGTCTTGCGCCTGCGCCACCCGGATACCGAGACCTTCCTGAAAGTGACACTCGCCCAGCCGGACCCGACGACCGGACCCAAGGACCGCATCATCGCTGTCTTCAACGATGCGACCGAATACAAGTCACTCGAAGCGAAATTCACCCAAAGCCAGAAGATGCAGGCCATCGGACTGCTTGCCGGTGGCGTCGCACATGATTTCAACAACCTGCTCACGGCCATTTCGGGCCATTGCGACCTGATCCTGCTGCATCATGACCGCAGTGATCTGGATTATCCCGACCTGATGCAGATCCAGCAGAACACCAATCGCGCTGCGGCACTTGTGCGCCAGTTGCTGGCGCTGTCACGCCAGCAAGCCCTGAAATTCGTCACGCTGGACCTTGAGGAAACGATGAGCGATCTGATCCATCTGCTCAATCGTCTGGTTGGCGAAAAGGTGACGCTGACCCTGCAACATGGCGAGAAAGTCGCGCCAATCCGGTCAGACCGCCGCCAGTTCGAACAGGTGCTGATGAATCTCGTGGTCAACGCACGCGACGCCATGCCCATGGGCGGCGAGATCCGCATTGTCACCGAAACCTGCGCCCTGCCTGACGGCTTGGTGCGCGCAGAGGTGCATATGCCTGCAGGCACATATACCCGCATATCTGTGCAAGATGACGGCATTGGCATGCCGCCTTGCGTTCTGGCAAAGGTGTTTGACCCGTTCTTTACGACCAAGCGTCTGGGCGAGGGCACGGGGCTGGGCCTGTCAACCGTGTACGGAATCGTCAAGCAATCGGGCGGCTATATCTTTGCCGACAGCGCAGAAGGTGTCGGCACCACGTTCAGCCTGTATTTCGCAGCACAGAAACAGGTCGTGGCAGAAAAGCCGCTCAGCAAGCCCAACCTTCAAACCACCGCGCTCGATGAGCGCCGCGCACTTGTGCTTCTGGTCGAGGACGAAGCGCCAGTGCGCTCTTTTGCGGCGCGTGCGCTCGAATTGCAGGGCCATCGCGTGATCGAGGCCGAAAGTGGCGAAGCCGCGCTAGAAATTCTGGAGGACCCGAATATCCGGCCAGATTTCTTCGTAACCGACGTCATCATGCCGGGGATCGATGGGCCAGGCTGGATCGCGAAAATCCGCGACCGCTTTCCCGACACGCCCGTACTGTTCGTCTCTGGCTACGCCGAAGACGGGCGCGTCGCGGCACAGTCGCGCATCAGCAATGCCAGCTTTCTGGGCAAACCGTTCTCGCTTGCAGAGTTCACTACCACCGTGAATGATCAACTGCGCGGTCGCACCAAGGCCGCCTGACCGCCTTTGCCGCGCGACCAGAGCTTGCAGGATCGTGTGTGCCACTCCCCCTTGTTGTCGCGACGACCGCGCGCTACTGCCGCATTGTGCCCGCTTGCCTGCCCGGTGTGGACATGCAAGATAGTGAACATGATAAGCACCCCGCCCGAGCCCCGCCCGATCCTTGGCATTGTCTGGATGCTGGTAACGGGGCTGTGCTTTGTCGCCGTGACCGCACTGGTCAAGCATCTGGGCGATGACATGCCTGCGGCACAATCCGCGTTCTTGCGGTATCTGCTGGGGCTCGTGTTCCTGCTGCCGATGCTGGCCTCGCTGCGCAGTGCAGATTATTCGCCGCGCGCGCTGTCCTTTTACGGTCTGCGCGGGGCCATACATTCGGTGGGCGTGATCCTGTGGTTCTATGCCATGACCCGCATCCCCCTGGCCGAAGTCACGGCGATGAACTACCTCTCGCCCATCTATGTCACGCTGGGGGCGGCCCTCTTCCTTGGTGAAAAGCTTGCGATGCGGCGTATCCTTGCGGTGCTGGCGGCATTCGCGGGCGCGCTGATCATCCTGCGACCGGGCCTGCGCGAGATCTCGCCCGGCCATATCGCGATGCTTGGCACAGCCATCCTCTTTGCCGCCTCTTACCTGATGGCCAAGCGGATGTCAGGGCAGGTGAATGCCGCAGTCGTGGTCGGCATGTTGTCAATCACAGTGACGATCTGCCTTGCGCCTGTGGCCTATGCCGTCTGGGTTCCGCCGACCCTGAACCAGCTATTCTGGCTGTTCTGGGTCGCGGCATTTGCGACTGCGGGGCATTACGCCATGACGCTGGCCTTTGCCGCAGCGCCCATTACGGTCACACAGCCTGTCACTTTCCTGCAACTCGTCTGGGCGGTCGCATTGGGGGCCATCGTCTTTGGCGAAGGCGTGGATGTTTTCGTGATCCTCGGCGGTGGCGTGATCATGGCCTCGGTGCTGTTCATAACATGGCGCGAAGCCGTGCAACGCAAGGAAGCGCGGCGCGCCATTCCGGCACCGTAAGGGGTCAGAGCGCGTCCAGCACCTCGTCCGTGACCTCGAAATTCGCGGTCACGTTCTGCACGTCATCATCATCCTCCAGCGCGTCGATCAGCTTGAGCAGCGACCGTGCCGCTTCCAGGTCGAGTTCCGTGGTTGTCTGGGGCTTCCAGACCAGCTTTGCGCTGTCGACCTCTCCCAAAGCCTCTTCCAATGCGGCTGAAACCGCGCCCAGATCGGTATCGGCACACCAGATCACATGCCCGTCCTCGCCGGTCTCGACATCTTCGGCGCCTGCCTCGATTGCAGCCATCAGCACGGTTTCGGCATCCCCCGCCGATAGCGGATAACCCACCTGCCCCTTGCGGTCGAACATGAACGCGACCGAGCCTGTCTCGCCCAGATTTCCGCCATTCTTGGAAAAGGTCGAGCGCACATTGGACGCGGTCCTGTTGCGATTGTCGGTCATCGCCTCGACAATCACGGCAACGCCATTCGGACCATAGCCTTCATAGCGGATTTCCTCGTAACTCTCGGCATCGCCGCCTTGCGATTTCTTGATCGCGCGCTCGATATTGTCCTTGGGCATCGAGGCGGCCTTGGCCTCTTTTACCGCGAGTCGCAGCCGCGGGTTCTTGTCAGGATCGGGGTCGCCCATCTTGGCCGCAACTGTGATTTCCTTGGACAGTTTCGAGAAAAGCTTTGCGCGCACTGCATCCTGACGGCCCTTGCGGTGCTGGATATTGGCCCATTTGGAATGGCCTGCCATGGTGTCCTCCGGCGCTGTTATGTTCCCTTGCGCTCTCATAGTCCAGCGAGCGGGACGGGGACAAGCCCCATGATCCCGCCGATGGTCCCCTGACACTGTGCTGCGCGCATGAAAAACGCCCGCTCGCGCGGGCGTTCCGTAAGATTGTCTGCCGGCTCAGGCCGCGCGCGAGACCAGCACGTCATTGACCTGCTTTTGCGCGATGGCTTCGTCGCCACCGGCGACGGCCGCGACTTCGCGTGTCAGACGTTCCAGCGCAGCCTCATAGAGTTGCCGCTCGGAATAGGACTGCTCGCGCTGGTCGTCGCTGCGATGCAGGTCGCGCACCACCTCTGCGATTGCCAGCAGATCACCAGAGTTGATCTTTTGCTCGTATTCCTGCGCACGGCGCGACCACATCGCCCGCTTGACGCGCGCCTTGCCCTTTAGGGTTGCCAGTGCCTTGCTGACCAACTCCGGCGATGAGAGCGAGCGCATGCCCACCGTCACGGCCTTGTTGGTCGGCACGCGCAGCGTCATCTTCTCTTTCTCGAAAGAGATGACAAACAGCTCGAGTTTCAGCCCGGCAATCTCCTGCTCCTCGATCGAAACAATCTGCCCGACCCCATGCGCGGGATAGACCACAAACTCGTTTGCACGAAACTCGGCTTTCTTGGCTTTCGACATTCACAACTTCCCCTTGAGGCCCCGGCGCAACACAAAAAGACGACTACAGGAAAACGGGTTTCCTGCAATGCGATCTTATATAGCGACAAAAAAACGGCAGCTGGCAGCACTGCCGATCTGGGACGGTTTCATCATATGCACGATTCTATAGCACAAAAATGCGCCGAATCAAAGCACCTTGGCAACGGTTTCGTAACATTCAAGCCGATTCCGGCCACGTCAACCGGGGCCAGATCAACCACCCTCGCCCGGATTCTCGGAAAAGTAGCGTTCCAGCTTGCCCGTTTCGCCGTCGCGCTCTGTCGCGTCGGGAAGCGGGTCTTTCTTGGTAATGATGACCGGCCACTTTTCCGAATATTTGCGATTGAACTCGACCCAGGGTTCCATTTCCGGTTCGGTATCGGGCCGAATGGCATCCGCCGGGCATTCGGGTTCGCACACGCCACAGTCGATGCACTCGTCCGGGTGAATGACCAGCATGTTTTCGCCCTCATAGAAACAATCTACCGGGCAGACCTCGACGCAATCGGTGTATTTGCAGGCAATGCAATTGTCGATCACCACATAGGTCATGAGGTCTTGTCCTTGTTCAGCCGAGATGAATTGCGTCGCAACGCGTCGCGGGGGAGATAATCCACGTGTCGCGATCAATCAAGCGTATCCCGCGAAGGTGCGGCAAAACGGCGGCGATCGTGTTTGTCAGGCCGTCCACCGGGCACCGGCTGCGGGCGTGACAGGTCGGCGGGGGGTGGTGGCGGCGACAAGTCCTCATACAGGGTCTGCGCCTCTGGGGCGGGGCCACGCCGGGTGCCGATATCACGAATGCGCACCACGACAACCCGCTGGCCCAGCGCAAAGGTCAGCACATCTTGGGGCCCGACGGCAAAGGCGGGTTTGGCAACCGGCACGGCATTCACCCGCATTCCGGGCCCCTTGACCAGCCTGGCCGCCAGCGAACGCGTCTTGGCAAAGCGCGCGTGCCACAGCCACTTGTCCAGCCGAATCGTCGGGCGGGGCGCAGTCACTTGCGTCAGCCTTTGGTTTTCAGCCCCATCAGCGCGGCTGCAAACGGATTGTCAGGGTCAATCCGGTCAGATTTGCGAGGCGGGCTGGCCACGGATTCGCGCTTTTGCTCGGGCCTCTTGCCTTTGGGCTTGGCCCCCTTGGGCTTGCCGCCCTTAGGGCGTGCATCCTGTGGTTTGCGCGCGGGGCGCGCTTCGCGGCGCGGGCGGGGTGCCCATGTAAAGGTGAAATACACATCCATCGGCTCTGGCTCGGCGGACAACGCGTCGGATGTGTCGGTGGCCTCTGGTGACGCGGCAGTGTGCTCTGCCGGGTCTGCGGGCGCGGGCGCATCGGCGGCGCCGGTTTCGGGCTCTGCCTCCGACTCCGACTCGTTCTCCGACTCGGCACTGGTTGCCGGTGCATCTGCCGCAGCCTCTGGCTCTGGCGCTGGCTCTGGCTCGGGTTTGACCTTCGCGCGCTCACCGCGTTCGGCCTTGTAGCCAAGCCCGGCCATCAGGTCGGCGAACTGTTCCAGCGTGGTCCCGGTGATCGAGAGCATGTCAGGCGTTGCCTCGAACCCGCCGCGGCTGTCGCAGGCGCGCAGCATATCCGCCAGCCGTTCCAGCATGTCGATCCGGATCGCACGCGCGCCGGACGGCCTGTAACCCGCCATCAGATAATGCTCTGACGGGACCTCGGACAAATGCGGGATCGTGACCAACCCGGCAGGCGGGCTTTCGGGAAACTCGTCCAGCCCTTCGGCCAGCGAGCGCAGCACCAGCCGCAAGCGCGTGGGCGCAGGTTTCAGCAGCAGCGGCAGAAAAATGGTAAACTGCCCGAAACGCACCCCGTGCTTGCGCAGCATGCCCCGCGCTTCCTGATCGAGCGCCTTGATATCATTGGCGATCTTTTCGCGCGGGATCACACCCATCGCCTCGACCAACTGGAAGGCCACGCCGCGGGCCAGCCCGGTCAGCGTCTCGTCGCGGCTCATGGCCATCAGCGGCTCGAACTGGGCCGCGATCTTGCGGTCGATAAAGTGTTGCAGACGGCGGCGGACCTTTTCGCTCACGTCATGGCCAGCCTCATCATCGACAAAGGGCTCGACCTGCGGGCGCAGCGGGTCATCGCCGCGTGTCAACTTGCCGACAGCGGTGGTGCCCCACATCAGCCCACCCTGCTCGGTAAAGTCGAACTCGGTATCGGCGGCATTGTAGAACGTGTCCGCCCGCAGATGGAACAACGGCGTCAGCGCCGCGATAGATGCCTGGCGTAGCGTCTTCGCTTCGTCAGCGGATGCGGTCTTGTCCTGACGAAACCGGAAGCCTTCCAGCCGTCCGATCAACTCGCCCTCGACAGTCACTTCGCCAGTGTCATTCACCTCGGCCACAAGGCTCTCCTTCTGCTTCAACCGGCGCAACAGCACAGAGGTGCGCCGGTCAACAAATCGCTGCGTCAGCCGTGCGTGCAACGCATCTGACAAACGGTCTTCTACAGCGCGCGTTTCGTCACGCCAATGGTTTTCGTCACCCACCCAGCCTTTGCGCTGCGCAATATAGGTCCATGTGCGAATATACGCCAGCCGCCGCGAGAGTGTGTCGATATCGCCATCAGTCCGGTCAATCCGCTGGATATTGCGCGCCAGCCATGCAGCGTCAATCTGCCCCTGCGCGTGCAGAAAGTCGAAAAGCCGCGCCAGCAACCCTGCATGTTCCGTGGCCGAGATGCCCCGGAAATCAGGCACACGACAGATATCCCACAACAATCTGAGGTCGCGCGCATCGCGCAATTTATCGCGGATTTCCGGCATCCCGGTCAGGGTCTTGAGTGCTGTCAGGTCTTCGGCATCGCGGGCGCGGGTCAGCCAGTCATCCTGCGTGTGCAATTCCAGCGAGGCGATCAGCCGGTCGGCAGACCCGAAATCCAGCCGCCCGTTGCGCCAGTGCAGCTTGCGCATGGGCAGAAAGCTGTGGCTTTCGATCGCCTCGACCACCTCATCCTCAAGCGGTCGCGCCTCGCCGGTCACGCCGAAACTGCCGTCATTCTGATACCGCCCGGCCCGGCCAGCGATCTGCGCCAGTTCGTCGGGGGCCAGCGGGCGCATCCGCCGCCCGTCAAACTTGCGCGTGGCCGAAAAGGCGACATGCTTGATATCAAGATTCAGCCCCATCCCGATAGCATCGGTTGCGACCAGATAGTCCACATCGCCATTCTGGTAGAGTTCGACCTGCGCATTGCGCGTCCGCGGCGAGAGCGCCCCCATGACAACAGCGCAACCGCCTTTCTGGCGGCGGATCAGTTCGGCAATTGCATACACATTCTCAACACTGAACCCCACAATTGCGCTGCGCGCGGGCATCCGGCTTATCTTTTTCGAACCTGTGTAACTGAGTTGTGACATCCTCTCGCGGCGCTGGAAATGCGCCCCAGGCACCAGTGCGGAAATGGCCCCTCGCATCGTGTCCGAGCCCATGAACAATGTCTCGTGCAGGCCGCGGGCGTGCAGCAACCGGTCGGTAAAGACATGCCCGCGATCCGCATCGCCACAAAGCTGGATCTCGTCCACCGCCACGAAATCAGCACCAATCTCCAGCGGCATCGCCTCGACAGTGCACACCCAGTATCGCGTTCGGTCCGGAACGATTCGTTCTTCGCCCGTCACCAGTGCCACGCAATCCGGTCCGCGCAACGCGCGGATGCGGTCATAAACCTCGCGCGCGAGCAACCGCAATGGCAGGCCGATAACGCCCGTGCGATGGGCCAGCATGCGCTCGATGGCGTAATGGGTCTTGCCAGTATTCGTAGGTCCAAGCACTGCGACGACCCGCGACTGCGCGCGCATGTTCATCTGCACTTCTCCCGGCAGGGGGCCTAGAGCGCCATGCCTATCAGACGCCGCTCGATACGGTCGAGTGCCGCTTTTACGTCACTCCGGTGCGGATGTATAGCAGCCGACGCACGAAACGCTGCCTGAGCGCGATCATATTCGCGCAGGTCCTCGAACAAGCGCCCCAGCCCCGCAAGCGCCGAGAAATGCTGCGGATTGCGCGCAAGGGTTTCGCGCAGATCATCCAGTGCCAGGCCAATATTTCCGGCCATGAACCACGCCGTCGCGCGCGAATGATACGCTTCGGCAAAATCGGGTGCGTGGTCGATCAGGGCCGAGAAATGCTCTATGGCGGTGTCACTGTCGCCCTGACGCAGGGCATCGCGTCCGCGCTGCAGCAGAAGATCGGCGCTGGCCGACCCCGAGCGTGACCACAGGCGCGCTATCTGACGCTCGATCCGCTGCCAGCGTTCCTGATCGGGCTCTTTCAATTCCTCCAGCAGTTCCTGCACCTCGGCGCTGGAACTGGCCTGACTGGCCCATGCGGGCGGCACAGCCAAAAACAGCACAAATGCCGCAACGACAGGATTGAGAAAGGAGCGCGCGATCTTCATAGTTCAAGTGTAACGCAGTTTCCGCATGTTTCCAGACCTGCGGCATCACAAATCGGAGCAGACCATGAGCGAGATCATCACCCGCGCTATCACGGCGCTGAGCGAACGCCTGTCAGACGGGTTCGAGGGCACGGCAAAATTCGAGATCACGGGCGAAGGCTCGATCATGGTTGACGAAGACGGTGTGCGCGAAGGCGATGACGAGGCGGATGTGACCATGATCGCCAGCGCCGAGACCTTTCAGGGTATCATCGAAGGTGACGTGAACCCGACCATGGCTTTCATGACCGGCAAGCTGAAAGTTGAAGGGAACATGGGCATGGCGATGAAACTTGGCGCTGCGCTGGGTTGATGCAAGCCCCCTGTTTCATCGCTGACACGGACGCCCCCCTGCCCGCACATGTGATCTGGCGCGAGGCCGAGGATGGCATGCGCCTGCGGCTGGCCATCTGGCCTGCGGGACCAAAGGGCATGATCGCGGTCTTTCCGGGGCGCACCGAGGTCATCGAGAAATATGCCACCGTCGTGGCCGAACTGGTGGCGCGCGGCTATGGTGCAATTGTGATCGACTGGCGCGGACAGGGGCTGTCAGACCGGCTGCCGACCAAGCCGCTTTTGGGCGATATCGCCGATTTCGCCCATTATCAGCGCGATGTGACAGTGTTGCGTGCCGTGCTGGATAAGGTCGCGCCAGATGCGCCGCGCTTTGTGCTGGCCCATTCCATGGGCGGCTGCATTGCGCTCCGCGCGCTGCTGAACGGCTTTCCCGCGCGGGCCGCTGCGTTCAGTGCGCCAATGTGGGGGCTGCGGCTAAGCAAGACAACGCGGCGGGCCGTGGTCGCCATGACCACAGTTCTTGGGCTGGCACGGATGAACATGCGCGAAGTCCCCGGTGCGGGGATCGAGTTCAGGCTGTGGGAAAATCCGTTCGACAACAACGAGTTGACCACCGATGCGGGCCGCTATGCATGGATGCAGGCGCAAGTGCAGGCGCATCCGGAATTGCGGCTGGGCGCACCAAGTCTGCGCTGGCTGGTCGCGGCTTTGGCCGAGACAGCCGTGCTTGCCCAGCTTCCTGCACCCGAAATCCCGGCGTTCTGTGGTCTTGGCACGCGCGAGATGCTTGTTTCGTCCGAGGCAATCGAGGCGCGCATGGCAGACTGGTCAAGCGGTGAACTGGCCATCTATGAAGGAGCCTTGCATGAACTGCTGATGGAACGCGACGCGATTCGTGGTCCCTTCCTGAACAGGGTCTGCGCCTTGTTTGAGGCCCATCAGCGCTGAGCGGGCGTGTCCCCCGTCGCTTCGCGCCAATGCTTGCGGCAGAGCGAGACATAGGTTTCATTGCCGCCGATCAGCACTTGCGCGCCATCTTTCAGCGCCGCCCCATCCGGCCCCATGCGCACAACCATGGTGGCCTTCTTGCCGCAATGGCAGATGGTGCGCACCTCGCGCATCTCATCCGCCAGCGCCAGCAATGCGGCAGAGCCGGGAAACAACCGCCCCCGGAAATCGACCCGCAGGCCGTAGCACATGACAGGGAGCCTCAGGTCATCGACCGCGCGCGCCAGTTGCCAGACCTGCGCTTCGGTCAGGAACTGTGCCTCATCGACAAAAGCACAGGCAATTGGCCGCTGCTCCAGCCGTAACGCCAGCAGCGCGAACAGGTCAGTCTGAACGTCAAAGCCGGTCGCCGGGGCCTCAAGCCCGATGCGCGAGGCGATGCGCTCCATGCCGGCACGCGTGTCCAGCGCGGGGGTCATCAGAATGGGCTCCATGCCGCGCTCGCGGTAGTTATACGCCGCCTGCAACAGCACGGTCGATTTGCCCGCGTTCATGGTCGAATAATGGAAATAAAGTTTGGCCATGCCCCGCAATTAACCCGATCTCGGGCCGGCTGGAAGTGCCCTTGCATATGTTCTAGGCTGATGCCGGAACATCATCGAGGCACGCATGACGATCACGATCTATGGTATCAAAACCTGCGACACCTGCCGCAAGGCCCTGAAAACCCTGCCTGACGCGGTTCTGCGCGATATTCGGACCGAACCACTGACCGAAGCCGAACGCACCGAGTTCATCAGCGCATTCGGCGATGAAATCATCAACCGCAGTTCAACAACCTGGCGCGCGATGGATGACTCTGCGCGCAATGCCCCTGTGGACACGCTGCTGGCAGCGCATCCAACCGTAATGAAACGCCCCATTATCCGGGCGGGAGACGCGCTGTTTCTGGGGTGGAAGGCAGATGTTCAGCGCGCGTTGGGGGGCGCATGACAGAATTCGGTCGCCCCCCCATGCCCCGGAACAGGGGGGGGCCGCGATCAGAGCAGCTTGAGGTCGCTGGCCGATTCGCGCCCATCTCGTCCGGCGCGCAACTCATAAGCGATCTTCTGGTCGTCAGCGAGGCCAGTCAGCCCCGCCCGTTCGACGGCAGAAATGTGCACGAACACATCCTTGCCGCCGCCCTCCGGCGCAATGAACCCATAGCCTTTTGTGGTGTTGAACCATTTCACGGTGCCTGTCGGCATCGGTCGTCTCCTCAGTTTTCACTTACCCCGGCAGGATTGCCGAAGCGCCGTTCAGCCAGGTCTTCCTTGGCCGGCTGCGAAAACAGGGGCATCATAGAAAGTCTGTCATCCCATCAGGATTCTGCCATAGCGGGGTTAAAACGCAAGAGTTTTGGATATAAGGACACGACACACACGGCGTTTGCCCGTTTTTCAGAGGATGATGAATTCATGCGCAACGCAGCACTGATCCTGGGCCTGATCGGCGGATTGTGGGGCATGATCGTGGGGTTCTTCAGTTTCGGCTATACGGATTTGCTGATTCGCTACCCGGAACTGGCCGAATTCACAGGCGGCGTGGCGAATATGGCCCTGATCCGTGCCATGAGCCTGATCGCGCCAATCCTTGCCATTGCAGGTGCCGCGATGGCCCGGTCCGTGAACATGGCGGCGGGCGTGCTGCTGCTTGCATCCAGCGCGGGCATGTATCTGACTTTTGGCTTTGGC
>SKRW01000145.1 GCA_007118295.1 Paracoccaceae bacterium
CTGCCGGGCACGTCCACACGGCCACTGACCGGCACCACAGAGGGGGTGCCCCTGCAGGACCGCTTCGCCAAAGCCTATGAATATTCCGATTGCTGGGTGGAGGATTCGCGCCTTGTCGTTCTGAACGCGCGCGATGCGGGAGCGCGTGGGGCGCATATCCAGACGCGCGCAGAGGTTGTGTCGGCCATCGTCGAGGATGGCATTTGGCGAGTCACGGTCAAACTCGAACATGAAACGAAAGTCATTCGCGCAAAAATGCTGGTCAATGCCGCCGGGCCCTGGGTGGGCGATGTGATCCACGGCAAGCTGCGGCTGAACAGCCGCGAGAACGTGCGGCTGGTGCGCGGCAGCCATATCGTGACGCGCAAGCTCTATGATCACGACAAATGCTATTTCTTTCAGGGCACGGATGGGCGGATCATCTTTGCCATTCCCTATGAGCAGGATTTCACGCTGATCGGCACCACCGATGCCGAGCATGACGACCTGTCGCGCGCGCCCGTCTGCACGAATGAGGAGCGCGACTATCTGTGCACTTTCGCCAGCCAGTATTTCGCCAGGCCCGTCACGACCGATGATGTCGTCTGGACCTATTCCGGGGTGCGTCCGCTTTATGACGACGGGGCGAGTTCCGCTACGGCCGCGACCCGCGACTACACGCTCAAGATCGACCGCAGCGCGGGCGCGCCGGTGCTGAACATCTTTGGCGGCAAGATCACCACCTACCGGCGGCTGGCCGAAGCGGCGCTGGAGAGGATCGGCGCGGTTCTGCCGCTGGCCAGGGGCAAATGGACGGCGGGTGTCGCGCTGCCGGGGGGCGATTTCGCGCATGATGGCGGGCCTGCGCTGGTGGCCGGGTTGCGGCGCGATTATCCGTTCCTGAGCGATTTCTGGGCACGGCGACTGGTGCGCGCCTATGGCACGGAAGCGCGCGTTATGCTGGGCGACGCTAAGGCCGCCGACGATCTGGGCCGCGATTTCGGCGCGACACTAACCGAGGCCGAAGTGACATGGCTGATGACCCATGAATACGCCCGCAGCGCCGAGGATGTGCTCTGGAGGCGCAGCAAACTGGGCTTGCGCCTGACGGGGGATCAGGTCGCGGAACTGAATGGCTGGATGCGCCGGAATGTGAACGAGATATTGCGCGCCGCAGAATAAGCCGCGCGAGAGGGCAGGGGGAATAATGTCCTTGCGATCGGCCGCGACATGTTCCACCCCTGCAGCAGGAGGCCGCGTCAGTACTTCTGGTCCCCGGCATGATCCCAGCCATCGCCAAGGCGGGCATGATGAATGCAAGGTAAAGGGTATCCCATCGCAATGCAGCCCCATGGCGATCGAGATGACGTGGCCGCTGTTCTGTTTCGATCAGGGGACCACAACGCGGCTTTTGCAGTCTGGGAAGAACTGGAACAGGGCGGGACCGCCAGCCTGACCTATCCCGGTTTGATCGAGGATCTGCTGCGCGGCGACGGTTTCGATCTGGCTGTCGATCTGCTGGACGAGGGCGCGCGCCGCCTGCCGCTTTCGGCCGGGTATGCGCTGCGCCGGACACTGCGCTGCGCCCAGTGGCTGGCGCAGGAAGGGCATCGGCAAGAGGCGGGGATGCTGATCGACCGTCTTGCCGGTGGCGAGGGCGAGATCTGGCTGCGCCGCAAGCTGGCCTGCATCTACTTTGCCCAGTTCACCGATGACGATCCTGCGCGCATGGCGATGCTGCCCGGCTGGGTCGCACGACGCAGCCCCCAGTTGCTGATCGACAAGATTCTGTCGCTGCTTGCCTCAAAGCAGGAAATGACGGCTGAATTCCACGCGGTGGTAAACCGCTGTCTGGTGCTGGCGCCTGACTGGAAACCGCCCAAGCGAAGATATGTGCTCAAGTCGATCGCCCATTACCTGCTGATACGCGGCGAGACAGAACGGCTGGCGCGCTTTGCCGAGATGATGCCCGAGGACCTCGCCGAGGTCGCGGCCGAGAACGACCTGCTGGCCGGATGGCTGCGCGACCGTCTGGTGAAGGCCGGGCAACCCGTGCCCGACCCCCCCCCTGCATCGGGCGGCCGAGGTCTTCGACCTGTTCGAGCAGGGCACGGCGCGACTGCTGGCGCGCTTCGCCGATCCCGACTGCCGGATCGCCGTGGTCGGCAATTCGCCCTGTGAACTGGGTCTGGGCAAGGGGCCTGAAATCGACGCGCATGACCTGATCGTGCGGTTCAACAATGCCCCCTTTGCCACCGGACACGTCGCGGACTACGGTGCCAGGATGCATGTCCATGTCATGGGGGCGGGCACTTTCCGGATCACCGGTAGCGTCCTGGCGCAAGTTCTGGCATCGACCGACCCGGCGGAGCGATGCCAGTTCTTCTGGCGCAGCGGGAGCCGCAGTACCGATCTCCGGCAAGACCGCATCGACGGACTGAAGGGGTTCGATATGGGCGTGGTGAGAACGCCACCGCAGCACTACAGCGCTCTCAAGGAACTTCTGAATGCTGGTCCCAGCAGCGGATTGCAGGTCCTCTACACGCTGTATCGGACTCGTGGCAGCCTGAATAATGTCAATACCTATGGGTTCAGCCTGGTGGATCAGATCGACCCGAACGTCGGCTCGTCGAACTACTACCGCAACGCGATCCCTGCCGTGACCCACAACTGGCAGGGTGAGGCCGCGCTGCTTGCCGCGCTCAAGGCCGGCACCGAGCCGACCCCGCAGCCCTCGATCTCTTCCGTCGAGCCCCCAAGGCGCAGTCCGCGCAGCCGGTTCCGGCCGCTGCGGCTGCGGCTGATCGGGGATCACGCGCATTACCATTGCGGTTCAGCGGCTGTGACCGACCAGCTGACCGGGATGCTGGGCAAGAAGGGCGTGCTGGTTTCGGACGACAATTATGACGTGCTGGTGGTCAATGGCGAAGGCACGATGCACCATGACCGCAAGGGCCATATCGCCAAGATGAAGGCCATCGCCCGCGCGCAGAAGCTGGGCCGCATCACCATGCTGGTCAACAGCGTCTGGCAGCAGAACGACGACCGCTTCGACGACGTTCTGCGCCGCCTCGATTTCATTGCGGTGCGCGAGGTGCTCAGCCAGCGCGATCTCATGGAACGCCACGAGATCCGGGCCAGCGTGTTTCCGGATATGTCCTACAACCTGACCCTTGGCGCGCCTGAGCGGGTGGTGGATTGCCAAGGCGGGCTGGCGGTTACGGATTTCTACGCGCGGGAGTTCGGTCAATTCGTGCGGCTGACAGGGGGCCCACTCAACCGCGACGCAACCTTCCTGTCGATGCAGGAGCTGGACTGGTCCAGCCTGGTGCACAGCCTGAAGACCGCCCGCCTGCTGGTGACCGGCCGGCACCACGCGGTCTATGCCGCCTGCCGGGCCGAGATCCCCTTTGTCGCCGTTCCGGGCAATACCCACAAGATCGAAGGGCTGATCGCCTCGGCCGGCGTTGACATTCCTCTGTGCAAGGATCCGCGCAAGCTGCGCAAGGCCATCCAGCGGGCGCTGGACGATCCCCAACCCTATCGGGATCTGTTCGCCTGGCTGCGCGAGCAACCGCCATGCAAAATACCTGGTCACTTGATGGTCCGCACCGCAGACGGACGGAATGGCTGAGCGTTGATTGTCACAGCGAACCGCGTCGGCAACAGGAGAAATTGTCAATGGGAATTGACTTGTCTGCAACCTTCGATGCGTTCCCAGTCGACTGGTCCGAGGGCTGGGTCTATGTCGGGGGGGTCAACGTATCAAGCAGCAGGGGCGCAAATCAGGCTAGAGTATATCGCGTTCATTCGCATTCACGCCATACGCCTTAGCCTACTGTTTTCGAATGTCGCTCGGAACCGGTACCCATTTTGGAGCGCCATCGCATCCGCATTGCAAAGACCTCTGCATAACGCGATTCCAGTGCCGATGTCCCGCCCGGCGGCACCGCCGTGCAGCGCCTGCCTGCCCCCCGGCAGGCGCTTTTGACGGCTCAACCCATTGTAACATAACAAGTTATTCAATCGACTCGCAATTGACACCCTTACGCCAAAGCGCCTACCCAGGCAGGCGCTGCCCTCATTTCGTCATGCAAATCAGGTTATGCAGAGGTCTTTTGCACGCATTTTCTCCGCAGGAATGCGCATGATATCTTCGCCATGCAGGGTATGCGTCAATCAGAATGCGCGGCATTCCAGGCGCGCGGCAAGGTCATGCCGTTTTGCGAACCGCCGCCACCGAGCACTTGGCC
>SKRW01000007.1 GCA_007118295.1 Paracoccaceae bacterium
AGCAGAAGCGACAGCGCCGATCCCAGTGGCCAGTTCAGTTGTGTGATGATCGCCTCGAAGACCAGATTGGCGAACATCGCATCGCGCGGCCCGCCCAGGATCAGCGGCGTGATGTAGCTCGACGCGCCCAGCACGAAGACCAGGAGCCCACCCGCGGCCAGCCCCGGCAGCGAAAGCGGCAATGTCACCTGCAGGAATGCCTGCCAGCGCGTGGCCCCCAGCGATGTGGCTGCGTCTTCGAGATTGGTGTCGATCCCGTCAAGGCTGACATAGATATTCAGCACCATGAAGGGCAGCAGAAAATGCACCAGCCCCAGAATGACCGTGGCCTCGTTATACAGCATCTGGATGGGCGACGACGTGATACCCATCGTCATCAGCAAGGTATTCAGCGCGCCGGAAGAGCCCAGAATGTTGATCCAGCTCATCGTGCGGATGATGTAGCTGATCCAGAACGGCAGCATCAGCAAAAGCAGCAAGATCAGCTTGTTGCCGCTGGACCGGGTAATGAAATAGGCCGCCGGATAGCCCAGAAGCGCACAGAAGAAGGTGGTGATCGCCGCGATCTTGAGCGTGTTCAGCAGGATGTAGCGATAGAAAGGGTCGGTCAGCGCGCGCTGCCAGTTATCCGGGTGAAAGCCCACAGTATCCGGCCCGACGGCAGAGCGCAGCCAGAAGGAATAGACCACGATGAACAGCAACGGCACCAGCAACAGCAGCGTGACCGCCCCAAGCGCGGGCGATAGCAAGATCCAAGGTTGCCGCCTTTCGCGGGCTTCGACCGACATGAACACATTCCTGCAAATTGACCGACACAGGCCAGATGCCCAAAGATTGCAAAGCGGCCATTCATAGTGCAAATTGATAATTGGAATAGTGATTATAGGTTTCATCAATGCCCTATGCCGATGACACGGACCGCCTGACCCGAGATCTGGACTGGAACCTGTTGCGCAGCTTTGTGATCATGGCCGAGGCGCGCTCGATCACGGATGCCGCGCAGCGGTTGAACCTGACGCAGCCATCGGTCTCTACCGCATTGAAAAAACTCGAAGAACGCATTGGAAAGCGGCTAATCGACCGCGCACCGGGGCGGTATGAAATGACGCGCGCCGGGGCACTTCTGTATCGCGAGGCAGTCGAGATTCACGGCGCCGTGCACCGGCTGTCCACGCTGATGCGCGACATGACGGATGAGGTGACAGGCCATGTGCGCATCGCCGTGGCCAGCCATGTCGTCTGCCCGCTTTTTGATCATGTCCTCGCAGAATTCCATGCGCGATACCCCCGCGCGACATTGTCAATATCGGTACTTGGCTCCAGCGCAGCCTTGGCCAGCGTCTCGGCGCGAACCGCCTCGTTTGCGATCTGCCTTGTGCACCGGCGTGACCCCAAGATCGAATATATGCGGCTTTATCGCGAATTCTTCGGCCTGTTCTGCGGCCCGCCGCACCCGCTATTCGGGCGCAAGGGGCTGCGTCAGACAGATCTGGCCGGGCATGCTGCCGTCAGTTTCGAGACGGACAGGCTGCATGACGCGCTACGCTCGGTCACCCTGTTGCGCGCCGAGTCGGAACTGAGCGAGCGGATCATCGGCACCTCCAGCCATCTTGAGGAGGTCCGCCGCATGGTCATTGCAGGCATGGGTATCGGCCCCTTGCCGCTGCATGTCGTGGCGCGCGATGTCACGGACGGGCTGCTGTGGCGCTTGCCGCCCTATGCCAACCCGCCCGCGATTGACGTGCATCTGGCATGGAACCCGAAAGCCGCGCTGAACCGCGCCGAATCGGCCTTGCTGGTGGCGCTGCAGGACGCGATCGCTTCTGTCCCGATAACATCGCGCACCTATGGGCTTGACGACAGTTACGCCCCCGATGCCGGGGCCGAAGGCTAGCGAACGCGCGCCTTCACGGCTTTGTCCGACGTTCGGGCCAGCTTCCAGCCAGGTGCCGGGCGACTATCGGTGCGCGCATTCACCTGCGGCAGGTTTGACTTGTTTGCGGCCTGACTTCCACGATAAGCCTGACACAACAGAGCAGAGGAACGCAGACCATGCCGCACCCCCCCGCCCGCCGCCGGTTTCTGGCGGCAGCCCTGTCGCTGACGCTTGGGGCGTGGCCTGTCTTGGCGCAGGCGGAGGTGCCTGTTGTTGCAGCGGCTTCAGACCTGCAATTCGCGGTCGAGGAGGTCGCCGCGGCCTTCACGGAAGAGACCGGCATGCAGGTGCGGCTGTCCATGGGGTCGACCGGCAATTTCGCGCGCCAGATCCGCGAAGGTGCCCCGTTCGAGATATTCATGGCGGCAGATGAGGCCTTCATCGCGGATCTGCATGCAGACGGGTTTACCCTCGACGCGGGCGATCTTTATGCCATCGGGCGGCTGGTCGTCATGGTGCCGCATGGTTCGGCCCTGACCCCTGACCCGGCCCTCGATAATCTGGCTGAATTGCTGGCGGCAGGTAAGATCACGCGCTTTGCGATCGCCAACCCAGAACATGCCCCCTACGGCATGCGCGCCCGCGAAACGCTGATCACGCGGGGGCTGTGGGATGACCTGCAACCCCATCTTGTGATGGGCGAAAACGTCAGTCAGGCCGCAGCCTTTGCGCTGTCGGGCAATGCCGAAGGGGGGATTATCGCGCTGTCTCTTGCCATATCTCCGCAAGTCGCGCATCGGGGCCACTATGCGCTGATCCCCGAGGACTGGCATGCCCCCTTGCGCCAGCGCATGGCATTGCTGCAAGGGGCAGGGCCCGTGGCCGAAGCCTTTTACGCCTATATGATGACGCCTGCGGCCCGCGCCATCATGGTGGCGCATGGCTTAGCGTTGCCAGAGGAATAGGTGCATGGACTGGACAGCCCTTGCCCTGTCGCTCCGGCTTGCCGCATGGACCGTGGTGATCCTGTTGCCGGTTTCGGTGCTGATGGGGCGCTATCTGGCCTTTCGGCATTTCCGCGCCAAACCGCTGATCGAGGCGCTGGTGATGTTGCCGCTGGTCATGCCGCCCACGGTGCTGGGCTTTTACCTGCTGGTGTCGCTGGGGCGCAATTCGCCCATCGGGCAGGCTTGGGCCGGGCTGTTCGGTCAGCCGCTGGTGTTTTCCTTCTCGGGGCTGGTGATCGCGTCGATCCTGTTCAACCTGCCCTTTGCCATCCTGCCCGCACAGCGCGGCTTTCAGGCCATATCGGCCGAGGTCCGCGAAGCTGCGGCGTGTTGTGGCATGTCGCCATGGCGTGCCTTGTGGAAGGTCGAATTGCCGCTGGCCTGGCCCGGCGTGGTGACGGCGATGGTGCTGACCTTTGCCCATACCCTGGGGGAATTCGGTATCGTGCTGATGGTGGGCGGGTCCATCCCCGGCGAGACGCGCACCATCGCGATTTCGATCTATGACCGGGTGCAGGCCTTTGACACCGATTCTGCCGCGATCATGTCGGCTGTGCTGGTGGCCATCTCGCTGTTCACCATCGCCGTGACATTCGCATTGTCGGCGCGGATCGGGCGGCGACTGGGATGAGCGGGGGGGCTGTCTGATGGCGCTGGAGGTGATGGCACAGGCCAGGTTGCCCATTCCGCTGGATGTGGCCTTTCGGGTGGAACCGGGCGAGTTGCTGGCGCTGGTGGGCCATTCCGGGTCGGGCAAGACAACGCTTTTGCGGAGCATTGCAGGGCTGTGGCAGCCCGATATGGCGCGGGTGGTCGTGGGGGGCACGACATGGCTGGACACCGGCAGCGGCGTGAACCTGCCCGCCCACCGCCGCCGCGTGGGGCTGGTGTTCCAGAATTACGCGCTGTTTCCGCATATGACCGCCGCGCAGAATGTGACCGCCGCCATGGACATCCCCGATCAGGCAGAGGCCGCGCGCCTGCTGGATCTGGTCAATCTGCACGGGCTGGCCGACCGACGCCCGGCGCAATTGTCGGGCGGGCAGCAACAGCGCGTCGCCGTCGCCCGCGCGCTGGCCCGCAAACCGCAGGCGCTTTTGCTGGATGAACCCTTTTCCGCCGTGGACCGCGCCACCCGCGAGCGGCTTTATGACGAGATCATCGCCCTGCGCGCGCATCTGAACATGCCGGTGGTGCTGGTCACGCATGACGTGAACGAGGCGCAATTGCTGGCCGACCGGATGGTGGTGATCGCAAAAGGGCAGGTGGTGCGCGCAGGCACGACCGGCGCGGTCATGGCCGACCCGGATGCGCTGCGCGCCATGGGCATCCGCGAAATCGCCGCGATG
>SKRW01000244.1 GCA_007118295.1 Paracoccaceae bacterium
TCGCGCGATAACCCGCGCGCCAACTGGTATGTCTGGGCCGATGCCAAGCCGGACGGAACGCCGCCCAATAACTGGCTGTCCATTTTTGGCGGCTCTGCCTGGGCGTGGGATGCGACGCGGCTGCAATACTACCTGCACAATTTCCTTGCCTCGCAGCCGGACCTGAACTTTCACGAACCCGCCGTGCAAGACGAATTGCTGAATGTCGCGCGCTTCTGGCTGGAGCGGGGGGTCAACGGCTTTCGGCTGGATACGATCAACTTCTACGTCCATGACTATGATTTGCGCGACAACCCGCCCCTGCCGCCAGAGCGGCGCAACGCGTCAATCGCACCGGCGGTGAACCCCTATAACCATCAGGAACATCTCTACGACAAGAACCGCCCCGAGAATCTGGACTTTCTGCGCCGGTTCCGCGCGTTGCTGGACACCTATGACGCCGCCGCCGTGGGCGAGGTGGGTGACGCGCAGCGCGGGCTGGAGATCCTGGGCGAGTATACCTCGGACGGCGACAAGGTGCAGATGTGCTATGCGTTCGAGTTTCTGTCCGCCGAAGCACCCTCGGCGGCGCGTTTTGCCGCAGTCTTGCGCCATCTGGACCATGTCGCCCCTGACGGCTGGGCCTGCTGGGCGTTCTCGAACCATGACGTGATGCGCCACATGACGCGTTGGAACCTGTCACCTGCTGCCGCGCGCGTCTATGCAACGCTGATGATGTGCCTGCGCGGCTCGGTGTGCTTGTATCAGGGCGAAGAGTTGGGCATGCCCGAGGCCGATCTGTGTTTCGAGGATCTGCAGGATCCTTACGGCATCCAGTTCTGGCCCGAATACAAGGGCCGCGACGGCTGCCGCACACCGATGGTCTGGACCCATGACGTCCAGAATGGCGGCTTTTCCAGCGGTCTGCCGTGGTTGCCAGTCGCGCGCGAGCATCTGGGCATTGCCGTTGACGCGCAGGAACGCGCGCCTGATGCGATCCTGCACCACTACCGGCGTGCCATTGCATTTCGCCATGCGCACAGGGCGCTGATGCGCGGTGAAATGCGTGATCTGCATGTGTCAGGGCAGACCCTGTCCTTTATCCGCGAGGCAGATGGTGAGGTGATGATCTGCGCGTTCAACCTCAGCCACGAACCGTCCACCCTGTATCTGCCTGACGGGCATTGGGTGACGGTCGGGCAGGAATTGAACAGTTCCGGGCCGGGAGAGGACGGTCTGGTGCATCTTGGACCATGGCAGCCCTGCCTGGTCGTCAAACGATAAAACGCAAAGAGGGAGGATACGATGGCCGATCTGAAGCTGACGGATGTCGAAAAGGCCTATGGTGAGGTCAAGGTCCTGTCGGATATAAACCTTGATATCCAGCAGGGCGAGTTGATCGTGTTCGTCGGCCCCTCGGGCTGCGGGAAGTCCACGCTTCTGCGCATGATTGCCGGACTGGAAAAGATCACGGGCGGCGAGTTGCAGATTGACGGGCAGGTGGTCAACGACATTCCGCCTGCGCAACGCGGCATTGCCATGGTGTTCCAGTCCTACGCGCTTTATCCGCATATGACCGTGCGCGACAACATGGCCTTTGCGCTGAAACTCGCAGGCAAGACCAAGTCCGAAATCGACGCTGCCGTGAAACGCGCCGCCGATGTGCTGCAGCTTGGTCCGTATCTGGACCGCCTGCCCAAGGCGCTGTCAGGCGGGCAGCGCCAGCGGGTGGCCATCGGGCGGTCCATCGTGCGCGATCCGAAAGTGTATCTGTTCGATGAACCACTCTCGAATCTCGACGCGGCCTTGCGCGTCGCCACCCGGATCGAGATCGCGAAACTGAAGGAATCGATGCCGAATTCGACCATGATCTACGTCACCCACGATCAGGTCGAGGCAATGACACTGGCCACCCGCATTGTGGTTCTGGCCGGGGGCGGGATCGCACAGGTGGGCTCGCCGCTGGATCTGTATGAGCGGCCCAATGGCGAATTTGTCGCGCAATTCATCGGCTCGCCCGCCATGAACCTGCTCGCGGGCGAGGTCGTGGCCACGGGTGCGCAGACAACAATCAAGCTGGCAGGTGGTGGCACGGCCAAGGCCGATATCCCGACCACCGACGCCGATATGGGGCTGAAGGTCAATCTGGGCGTGCGCCCCGAGGATCTGGTCGCATCTGACGACGCCGATTTCCTGTATCAGGGCGAGGTCGATCTGGTCGAGGCGCTGGGCGAGTTGACGGTGCTATACTTCAAGCCTGACGCCGAGGGCGCGGCACCCGTTCTGGCCAAGCTGGCAGGTATTCACAGCGGGTTGAAGGGGAACAAGGTCAAGCTGAAGGCCGACCCGTCAAAGATACACCTGTTCCACAACAAGGTGTCGCTGCTCTATCGCTGAGCCTGTGCCACAATGAAAAAAGCCGCCCGGTCTGGGCGGCTTTTCCTATTGTGGTGTCAGATATTCAGGCGCTGCGAAACTCGCGCATCAGGAAATCCGGCACATGGTCACCCATACCAACCACGGCCCCGCGCGGGTCGCGGCGCGCGCGCTCGCCGCCGCGGTCATTGCGGTCGCTGCGATCATTTCGGTCATTCCGGTCATGACGCCGGTCGCGCGGTGCGCGGCTGGGCTCTTCGCTGGCCTTCTCCGGAACGGGTTCAGGCGTGCTGACCGCTTTCGGTTCGGCGGGTTTGACCTGTGGTTCCGGCTGCACGGTTTCTGCCCGTTCGGGCGCGGGCGCTGCACCGGGGGCTGTGCCGCGCGGCAGTTGCTTCTGGATCAGGTGTTCGATTGCATCAAGGTATTTCTGGTCAGCAGGAACCATCAGCGAAATGGCCTTGCCCGAACGCCCTGCGCGGCCCGTGCGGCCAATGCGGTGGATGTAATCCTCGGGGTGCGAGGGCAGGTCGAAATTGAACACATGGCTGACAGACGGCACATCCAGCCCGCGCGCGGCCACGTCTGATGCGATCAGCAGGCGCAACTCGCCATTGCGGAACCGTTCCAGCGTGCGCGTGCGCACCGACTGGTCCAGATCGCCATGAATGGGGGCTGCGTCCAGCTTGTATTTGGTCAGCGACTTGGACAGCACATCAACCTCGACTTTGCGGTTGCAGAAGATGATGGCGTTTTCCAGCTTGTCGCCTTCGGCCTCGATGATCGCGCGCAGTGCTTCGCGCTTGACCTTGGCCGCGCCATCGCGCCGCGTCGCTGGAAGCTCGATCAATTCCTGCGTGATGGTCTCGGACGCCGTAGCCTGACGCGCAATCTCGATCCGGGCCGGGTTCGACAGGAATGTGTTGGTGATCCGCTCGATTTCCGGGGCCATGGTGGCCGAGTAGAAAAAGGTCTGCCGGGTAAAGGGCGTCAGGCCAAAGATACGCTCGATATCGGGGATGAAACCCATGTCCAGCATGCGGTCGGCCTCGTCCACCACCATCACTTCGACGCCGGTCAGCAGCAGTTTGCCGCGCTCGAAATGGTCCAGCAAGCGCCCCGGTGTGGCGATCAGCACATCGACGCCGCGGTCGATCAGTTTGTCCTGCTCGCCAAAGGCCACGCCACCGATCAGCAGCGCCTTGGTCAGGCGGGTGTGTTTGGCATAGGTGTCGAAATTCTCTGCCACCTGTGCGGCCAGTTCGCGCGTGGGTGCCAGCACGAGGCTGCGCGGCATGCGCGCCCGCGCCCGCCCGCGCCCAAGACGGGTAATCAACGGTAATACGAAAGAGGCAGTCTTGCCAGTCCCGGTCTGTGCAATCCCCAGCACATCGCGCCCTTCAAGGGCATGGGGGATGGCCTGGGCCTGAATGGGGGTCGGGGTCGTATAGCCAGCTTCTGCAATGGCTTTCAGGACCTTGGGGTCCAGTTTCAGGTCGGAAAATTGGGTCATTTGCGTCCATCTGATACGGCATCGGGCCGTCATCGGTTATGGGACGCCTGATTGCCGCGTCCCGCTTGCGGATCGATGCCATCGGCATCAGGCGTTTCGGGTAAAGCATTTCCGCGAAAAGGTCAATCTTCCCGGGGGATATGTGAAAATGCGGTGACAGAAAACCTGATATCGGGCTGTATTTGTGTTATTGCAGTGACCAGAATTCCGCGTTATTGGATGCCCACTGGTCACGCGGGTGTGGCGGAATGGTAGACGCAGAGGATTCAAAATCCTCCGCCGCAAGGCGTGGGAGTTCGAGTCTCCCCACCCGCACCAGTATCCCTTTATATCAAAAGCGGTTTTGGGGCTTTCCAGCACGCGACAGACATACCATAAAGCCGCGCAGGGCCTGCGCGGCTGTATGATCTTGTCTGCCGACCGGGCGCAGAGCCCCGGCCCATATACGCTTAGTTGGTCGCACCCTTCTTGGCCTCGGCGGCCTTCTTGATCGCGTCCGATGTCTCTGACGAAGGCGACGAAGTGGGCGCTACCGACTGCACCGGCACTGGCTTTGCAGCGGTTTCACGGTTGGTTTGCAACGGGTCGTCCTGACGCTGCACCGACCCCTCGAAATGTGCGCCCGATTCGATGGCGATTGTCTTGTGGATAATGTCGCCCTCGACCTGCGCCGAAGAGGTCAGCCGCACCTTCAATCCGCGCACGCGTCCGATGACGCGCCCGTTGATGACAATGTCATCGGCCACGATCTCGCCCCGGATGGTTGCGGTTTCGCCGACGGTCAGCAGATGCGCGCGGATGTCGCCATCGACCATACCCTCGATCACGACATCGCCTGTTGTCTTGATATTCCCCGTGATTGTCAGATCAGCCGCCAGAATCGATGCAGCGGTCTTGGTTTTTGTCACGTGGGTTCCCGCCGGGTCCGGGCTGCTGGACCGCAGAAAGGACGGTGTCGGTTCGGTGGGCTTGGCAGGGGCCTTTTCAGCGGCAGCTTTCGGCCCGGGTTCATTGATGCGACTCTTAGAAAACATGTTCTCCAGCCCTTACATAGGTGATCGGGTTTACAGGACGACCATTGACCCGCACCTCATAGTGCAAGTGCACGCCGGTCGACGCTCCAGTGGTGCCCATACCACCAATTCTCTGCCCGCGCGAGACCCTTTGTCCGGCCCGCACGTCAACAGAGTTCAAATGGGCGTAATAGGTCTCGATCCCGAATTCGTGCTGGATGATGACCAGATTGCCATACCCACCCTGACGCCCGGCCTGCTTTACGACCCCGTCTGCGCTGGCAAGGATGGCTGTTCCGCGAGAGCCGGCCCAGTCCAGACCGTTATGCATGGTGCTGCGCCCGGTCAGCGGGTGACGACGCATCCCGAAGCCCGAGGTCTGGCGCACGGAACCGGCATTGACCGGACGCGCGACCGGCAGGCGGTCGATTCCGCGGCGATAGGCGTCCACATCGGCGATCCGGCCAAGGATGGCGTTCGCGCGCGCTATGTCGGGATTGGGCGCAATCGAGCCCGAGGTCGATACAGCAATGGGCCGGAGTGATGCTGTCTGTGACGACGCACCCTGACGCACCAGTCGGCGTATCTGGTCGGCTGAGACGCCCGCGCTGCGGAACACGCGTTCCATCGGAGACATCACCTGATCCAGCGCTTCTTCGAGTTGGGTAAAGATCATGTGATTGCGATCTTTCAGCAACTCGTTTTCCATCGCCAGATGGCGGGCCTGATTGCGTGCCTGTTCGGCATCGACACCAATGTCAAAAGTGTTCTGGCTGACACGGTCCATGGCCGCCAGCAGGTAGTCAAGCATCTCTTCGGTGTCGCGCGCGCGGTCTGCGGCAGTGCGGGTCGAGCCGGTCTCGGCCTGAAGTGTGCGTGTCACCTCGGCCAGACGAGAGCGGGCCTCATCACGCTCGCGCGCCACACGCCGGATGGTGCCGTGGATCGTATCAATGCCGGTTTCCAGTTCCAGACGCCGCTCTTCCGAGGCAAGAAGTTGCATCTGCATCTCGGAGATTCGGTCCATCGCCTCGGAAAAGCGGGCCTGAGCGGCCTCGGTCTCGCGGACACGGGCATCGCGTTCCAGCGCAAGCTGGTTCAGGCGCTGCTCGTAATTGGCCTGATCGCGCAGGGCCTGATCGCGCAAGCCGCCAGACCCGATCACATCCATCAGCAGGATCGAGGTCGCGATGACACCCCACGCGAAAAAGCTGGCGACGGCCGCAAGGCCGACCGCTTGCGTGAGGGGGCGTAGGCGCACGAATCGGGTGGTGTTGTCAGAACGAAGGAAAAGGCGCTGCTCTGGCAAGTGGCGTTCAAGCCGCTGGGACATGCGAACAAGGTGGCGTTTCAAGGCAATCGTCCTGTTGGTTTCTGCGTTCTGCTCGGGGCGTGCGATCCCATACGGATAAGGCTGAAGACTTGGTACGGCACAGACGGGCAGAGCGTTGGGGCGCATCTGTATGCCCCGCCGACCCTGTTCCGTGTTACGGGGCTGCGCCACTCGGGGCAACATTGGAATGGTCTGTTGCCGTGTCGCATCACGTTTCGACTGCCCAATCAGCGAAAACTTGCCGATATTTGCATGCGTCTCACACGCATCGCGGGTAAAACTGTTCGGGAGTCTAGGCGCTTAGCGCGGTTTCTTCGGGTTGGTTTTGTGTCGAATCGGGCCTGTCCGGCTCAGGTCGGTTCTGTCAGGGGCCAGTAGAAATCGGGTGGCAGACCCGCCTTCGCGCGCTTTTCCTCGTTGAAAGGCGGCTTGAGCGGGCTGTGGAAATAGCGCCGCACCAGTTCCAGAAACACGGGCTGCGGGTCCAGTCCCCGACGCCCGCACAGGAA
This sequence comes from Paracoccaceae bacterium, assembly GCA_007118295.1. GTDB lineage: Bacteria > Pseudomonadota > Alphaproteobacteria > Rhodobacterales > Rhodobacteraceae > Roseinatronobacter. The sequence goes on from SKRW01000244.1 coordinate 6,724, forward strand.
GTTGAACCATTTGGACCCATAGGCCACATGGCCCACTTCCTCGGCATAGATGACGCGCAGGGCCTCGACCGCATTGGCTTCGCCTGCGCGCTCGAAGATCTCGATCATGGCAGGGGTCACGTCCAGCCCGCGCGCCTCCAGCACCATCGGCACCACTGCCAGCCGACCAAGGATGTCATCTGCGGTATCTTCGGCGGCGCGCCACATGCCGGCATGGGCGGGCATCGCGCCGTAATGGCTGCCCCGCGTTTCAAGGCAATCGCAGATCAGGTTGAAATGCTTGGATTCCTCATCCGCCGCCTTGACCCAGTCATCATAGAAGCCCAGCGGCATGTCGGTCTCGGGGAAGCGCGCGATCATGTCCCAGTGCAGATCCACGGCGTTCAACTCGATATGCGCGATCGCGTGCAGCAGCGCTGTGCGCCCCTGCGGGCTGCCAGGGCGGCGGCGGGGCACATCGCGCGGGTCCAGCAATTCGGGGCGGTCGGGGCGTGCGGGCTGCATGGGGGGCTGGGCCACACCCAGGGGCAGGGCCTCGTCCGACTTGCGGGCCGCAAACCATACGCGCGCGTGCGCGCGCGATAGCGCTGCCTTTGATCTCCCGTCGGCCGTGTTCAGCACCTCGACCGCCATGTCGCGCAAGGTCTGGCTCATGCGCCGCGCACAGCGTCCAGAACTTCGGCCGCGTGCCCCTTTGCCTTGACCTTGCGCCACGCTTTCGCGATGCGCCCGTCAGCATCGATCAGAAAGGTCGCGCGTTCGATCCCCATCGAGACCTTGCCATACATGTTCTTCTCGACCCAGACGCCATAGCGTTCGCAGACATCGCCTTCGGCATCCGATGCCAGGATCACGCCCAGGTCATGCTTGGCGATGAACTTGTCATGCTTGGCGACCGTGTCCTTGGACACACCGATCACCTGCGCCCCCGCTGCCTGAAACGCGTCACCCAACCCCGTGAACTCGACGGCTTCGGTGGTGCAGCCCGGCGTGTCGTCGCGCGGGTAGAAATACAGCACGACCTTGCTGCCTTTCAGGTCTGCAAGTGTCACCGTGCCGCCACCATCGCGCGGCAGGGTGAAATCCGGTGCCATGTCGCCTTCCTGTGCCATCTGTCTCTCCTTGTCACGTCTGCGTTGCGTCTGTTGTAGCGGCTTGCGCGGCAAGTTAAAGGGCCGCCAAGGCTTGTGCAAAGGCGCTGCGATGAAACTGTCGGATTTCGACTTCGATCTGCCCGAGGAACTGATTGCCACGCGACCGGTGCGCCCGCGCCCGGCGGCGCGCCTGCTGCTGGCCGAAAGCGATGCGATGTCCGACCGCCATGTGGCCGATCTGCCCGACATCCTGCGCCCCGGTGATCTGCTGGTCATCAACACCACGAAGGTCATTCCCGCCCGGCTGACCGGGTTGCGCACGCGTCAGTCGGCGCAGGGCACAGTTCAGGCGAAAGTCGAGATCACCCTGACCGAACCGCTGCCCGGTGGCACCTGGCGCGCGCTGGCCAAGCCCTTGCGCAAACTGGCGCAGGGCGAGGTCATCGTCTTTTCCCAAGGCTTCGAGGCCGAAGTGATCGAACGCTCCGCCGAGGACGTCGTGCTGCGGTTCAATCTGGGCAACGATGCATTTGACGCTGCCCTTGACGCGGCGGGTCAGATGCCCTTGCCCCCCTATATCGCCAGGCGGCGCGCGGCGGATGCACAGGACCGCACCGATTATCAGACGGTCTTTGCCCGCACGCCCGGTGCCGTGGCCGCACCCACGGCCTCGCTGCATTTCGACGAAGGACTGCTTTCCAAGTTGGGCGCGCGCGGTGTCCGCTTCGCCGAGGTCACGTTGCATGTCGGCGCGGGCACGTTCCTGCCGGTCAAGGTGGATGATATCCGCGACCACAAGATGCATGCCGAATGGGGCCAGATCGATGCGCAGGCCGCAGATGCCATCATGGCCACGCGGGCCGCAGGCGGGCGGGTGATCGCCGTGGGCACCACGGCGTTGCGCCTGATCGAGACAGCGGCGACGCAGCAGGGCCAGATCGCGCCCTGGACAGGCAAGACCGACATCTTCATCACGCCCGGCTACAGGTTTCGGATTGCCGATGGGTTGATGACCAATTTCCACCTGCCGAAATCGACCCTGATGATGCTTGTCTCGGCGCTGATGGGGCCAGAGCGGGTCCGCGCGATCTATGCGCATGCCATCGCGCAGCGATACCGGTTCTTTTCGTACGGGGATGCGTCGCTGCTTTTGCCCTGATTGCGACATGGGACCGTCGCTCCGGTCACATTCCTGAAATATGTCCGCTGCTATGGTCGCAGCGTCTCAACGCAAAGATATGTAAATGTTCAAAGTCTTCACAACCTCCTGGGCGTTGCTGCTCGGCATGATGTTCCTGATGGTGGGCAATGGTGTGCAGGGCACATTGCTGGGGATTCGCGGCGCGATCGAGGGGTTCTCGACGCTGCAGATGTCAGTGGTGATGTCGGCCTATTTTGCGGGCTTCCTGATCGGGTCGCGCATGGCACCCGAGATGATCCGCCGCGTCGGCCATGTGCGGGTGTTCGCGGCGCTGGGCTCTTTGATTTCGGCTGTTCTCGTGCTCTATGCCGCGATCCCTGACTGGGTGGCCTGGGTGCTCTTGCGGGTGGTGATCGGCTTTGCGTTCTCGGGGGTCTATGTGACGGCGGAAAGCTGGCTGAACAATACCGCCAGCAATGAAAACCGTGGTCAGGCACTGTCGCTTTACATGATCGTGCAGATGGTGGGCATCATCGCGGCGCAGGCGCTGATCAACTTTGCCGATCCCGCAGGCTTTCTGCTGTTCATCATCCCGTCGGTGCTGGTGTCGCTGGCCTTTGCGCCGATCCTGCTGTCGGTCAGCCCCGCGCCAACATTCGGCACCACGAAATCGATGTCCATCCGCCAGCTTTACGATGTCTCGCCGCTGGGGGTGGTGGGGATTTTCCTGATGGGCGGGGTTTTCGCGGCCATGTTCGGAATGACCGCTGTCTGGGGCACCGAGGCGGGTCTGACGGTGCTTGAAATCTCGATCTTCACGGGGGCGATCTATTTCGGGGGGCTGGTGTTCCAGTATCCGATTGGCTGGTTGTCCGACCGGATGGACCGGCGCAAGCTGCTGATTATCGTTGCGCTGATCGGCAGTGCCGGTGGTGCTGTCGCCGTTCTGTTCGACCTGAATTTCATCTGGCTTGTGGGGGTGGCTCTGATCATCGGCGGCATTTCGAACCCGCTCTATTCGCTGCTGGTCGCCTATACCAATGACTATCTGGAAGGCGACCAGATGGCCGCCGCCTCGGGTGGTCTGCTGTTCGTCAACGGCCTTGGCGCGATTGTCGGGCCACTGATGATTGGCTGGTTGATGGGGGTGATCGGGCCGTCCGGGTTTTTCCTGTTCATTGTCGTGCTGACGACCGCGCTTGCAGTCTATGCAATGTGGCGCATGACGCAGCGCGCTTCGGTGCCAGTGGCCGAAACCGGACCATTTGCGCCTGTCTCGCCCAATGTCTCGGCGGCGACGGTCGATGCGGTCTATACCGAACTGACGGAACAGCAGGCAGAGCAGGGCTGAACTTGTGGCTTTTCCGCAAGAAACCGCCTGCTCAAGCGCCTGTTACTGCAAATTTCTTGAGCAGTCCTCGAAACACTGGCACGGTTGAGTCAACTTGGCGGCAATAGGAGTGAAAATGTCGACAGTTGATGAGGTTATTTCGTTCTGGATCGATGAGGTCGGACCGAAAGGCTGGTATGCAAATGATCCGGCGCTGGATGCGGAAATCCGTGACCGCTTTGGTGCGCTTTGGGAAAAGGCGCTGGATGGTCGGCTGGAACGCTGGGCGTCCTGTCCGCGCGGCTGTCTGGCCTTCCTCATCGTGACAGACCAGTTTCCGCGCAACATGTTCCGCGAAGACGGGCGCGCCTTTGCAACAGATGATCTGGCCCGCCGGGTGGCTGCGCGCGCCTGCCATATGGGTTTTGACCGTCGCATCGCCGAACCTGCGCGACAGTTCTTCTATCTGCCGCTGATGCATTCGGAAAGCCAGATGGACCAGGACCGCTGTGTCCGCATGTTCCTGTTGCGGATGCCCGACACGGGCGCTGACAATCTGTTGCATGCCCGCGCGCACCGTGCCGTCATCCGCGAGTTTGGCCGCTTTCCCTATCGCAACAAGGCGCTGGGGCGGCACACCACCCGCCCCGAACAGGCGTTCCTTGACAAGGGCGGCTACGGCGTCGCGGTCAGCGCCCTGCGCGAGGCAGCCTGAGCGGCCCAAGCCATGCAGTTTTTGCATGGCTGACATATCCGCCTCTGCGTTGCGGGGTTGTGGAAAATAGTTTAATGGCAAACTATATTTCATGTGCAGCGCAGGGGAGGAACTTGCATGGCGGCCAAAGCGTTTGACGTTGTCGTAATCGGGGCGGGACCGGGAGGCTATGTCGCAGCCATCCGCGCATCACAGCTTGGCAAGTCCGTCGCGATCGTCGAACGCGAGCACCTGGGAGGGATCTGCCTGAACTGGGGCTGTATTCCCACCAAGGCGATGCTGCGCTCTGCCGAAGTGTTCCACCTGATGCACCGCGCCAAGGAATTCGGGCTGAGCGCCGAAAAGATCAGCTATGATCTGGACGCGGTGGTGAAGCGCTCGCGCAAGGTGGCCGGGCAGCTTTCGGGCGGCATCGGGCATCTGATGAAGAAAAACAAGATCACCGTGTTCATGGGTGCGGCGACCCTGCCCTCCAAGGGCAGGGTCGCGGTCAAGACCGACAAGGGCACCGAGGAATTGACCGCGCCCAGCATCATCGTTGCGACCGGTGCGCGCGCGCGCGAATTGCCGGGGCTGGAAGCCGATGGCGATCTGGTCTGGACCTACAAGCACGCGCTGCAGGCCACACGGATGCCCAGGAAACTGCTGGTGATCGGGTCAGGCGCTATCGGGATCGAGTTTGCGAGTTTCTTCAACACGCTGGGGGCGGATGTGACCGTGGTCGAGGTGCAGGACCGTATCCTGCCGGTCGAAGATGCCGAGATCAGCGCCTTTGCAAAGAAGGCGTTTGAAAAGCAGGGGATGAAGATCCTTGAAAAGACGATGGTCAAGAAACTGGACCGCGCCGCGCCCAAGGTCACGGCCCATATCGAGCGCGCTGGCAAGACCGAGACGATGGAATTCGATACGGTTATTTCGGCTGTGGGCATCGTGGCCAATACCGAAGGGCTGGGACTGGAGGAACTGGGCGCCAAGATCGACCGGTCCTTTGTCGTGACCGACCCGCATTGCCGCACCGGGGTCGAGGGGCTTTTCGTGATTGGCGACGCGACCAATGGCCCTTGGCTGGCGCACAAGGCCAGCCATGAAGGCGTGATGGTGGCCGAGTTGATCGCGGGCGGACACCCGCATGCCGTGGACCCGGCCTCGATTGCCGGTTGCACCTATTGCCACCCGCAGATCGCCAGCGTCGGCCTGACCGAGGCCAAGGCGAAAGAGGCGGGCCATGAGATAAAGGTCGGACGTTTCCCCTTTATCGGCAATGGCAAGGCCATCGCGCTGGGCGAACCGGAAGGCATGATCAAGACGATCTTTGATGCGAAAACCGGCGAGTTGCTGGGCGCGCACATGATCGGCGCGGAAGTGACCGAGTTGATTCAGGGTTATGTCGTGGGTCGCGCGCTGGAAACCACCGAGCAAGACCTGATGAACACGGTCTTTCCGCATCCGACGCTGAGCGAGATGATGCATGAATCCGTCCTCGACGCCTATGGCCGCGCGATTCATTTCTGACGCCTGACCATATTGAGCGGCTGCGCCGCAAGTCTATCTTTAGGTCACGCCCTGCCTTGCGGCAGGGCGTGATGCGTTTTTGAGTATTTTTGGCAAGATGAAGTCACTGGGCATATGTTCGCTAAAAGTTCGCGCATTTTGCTTGGAGACTCGGGGCGCGCGGTCTATGTTGCGCCGCATCAGCCTTGGAGGTGGGGATGTCCGAGCAGAAATTCATCGAAGTGCGCGGTGCGCGCGAGCATAACCTGAAGAATATCGATGTGTCGCTGCCCCGCGACAAGCTGGTGGTCATCACTGGGCTGTCGGGGTCGGGCAAGTCATCGCTCGCCTTTGACACGATCTATGCCGAGGGGCAGCGGCGCTATGTCGAAAGCCTGTCGGCCTATGCGCGCCAGTTCCTCGACATGATGCAGAAGCCGGATATGGACCATATCTCGGGTCTGTCTCCGGCGATCAGTATCGAGCAGAAGACCACCAGCAAGAACCCGCGTTCGACCGTTGGCACAGTGACCGAGATTTACGATTACATGCGTCTGCTGTTTGCGCGCGCGGGCACGCCCTACAGCCCCGCAACCGGCAAACCCATCGAGGCGCAGCAGGTGCAGGATATGGTCGACCGGATCATGGCGCTTGACGAGGGCACGCGCGCCTATCTGCTGGCCCCCATCGTGCGCGACCGCAAGGGGGAATACCGCAAGGAGTTTCTGGAACTGCGTAAGCAGGGCTTTCAGCGGGTCAAGGTGGATGGCGCGTTTCATGAGTTGGACGAACCGCCAAGCCTCGACAAGAAATTCCGCCACGACATCGATGTGGTCGTGGACCGGATCGTGGTGCGTGAAGGGATCGAGACGCGGCTGGCGGACTCTTTGCGCACGGCGCTGGATCTGGCCGACGGGATTGCAGTGCTGGAAATCGCTGCAGAGGATGGCGACCGCATCACCTTTAGCGAGAAATTCGCCTGTCCGGTCAGCGGTTTCACCATCTCCGAGATCGAGCCGCGGTTGTTTTCCTTCAACGCGCCTTCGGGGGCCTGCCCGGCCTGTGACGGGCTTGGGGTAGAGTTGTTCTTTGACGAGCGCCTTGTCGTGCCCGACCATGCGCTGCGCGTGGCCGATGGCGCGATTGCTCCATGGCGCAAGGGCAAGTCGCCCTATTTCCTGCAGACTATCGAATCGCTGGCAAAGCAGTACGGATTTGACGCGAAATCCCCGTGGAAAGACCTGCCCGCCCATGTGCAGCAGGTCTTCCTCTATGGTTCCAATGGCGAGGAATTGCCGTTTCGCTATGACGAAGGCGGGCGCGTCTATAATGTGACCCGTGCGTTCGAGGGTGTGATCCCGAATATGGAGCGGCGCTATCGAGAGACGGACAGCGCGTGGATCCGCGAGGAATTCGAACGCTATCAGAACCAGCGCGCTTGCGGGGTCTGCGAAGGGCACCGGCTGAAGCCCGAGGCGCTGGCGGTGAAAATAGGGGGCTTGCATATCGGGCAGGTCACCAAAATGGCGATCCGCGAAGCGCTGGCATGGGTCGAAACCGTGCCCGAGGCGTTGAGCAATCAGAAAAACGAGATCGCCCGTGCGATCCTGAAGGAAATCCGCGAGCGTCTGGGGTTTCTGGTCAATGTGGGGCTGGATTACCTGACCTTGGGGCGACATGCAGGCACGCTGTCAGGGGGCGAGAGCCAGCGTATCCGGCTGGCCAGCCAGATCGGCAGCGGGTTGACGGGCGTGCTTTATGTGCTGGATGAACCGTCGATCGGGTTGCACCAGCGCGACAATGACCGCTTGCTGATCACGCTGCGCAATCTGCGCGACCAGGGCAATACGGTGATCGTGGTCGAACATGATGAAGAAGCGATTCGCTCGGCGGATTTCGTGCTCGATATGGGCCCAGGTGCGGGTGTGCATGGGGGGCAGATCGTCGCGCAGGGCACACCACAAGAGGTCATGGCCGACCCGGCCAGTGTGACAGGACAATATCTGACCGGCGCGCGCGAGATTGCGGTGCCGAAAACCCGGCGCA
>SKRW01000014.1 GCA_007118295.1 Paracoccaceae bacterium
AACCGCTAGTTTGCGCAAGAATTCAGCCCTGTCGCGCCTGCGGGAGTGCTTGTGCAAAATTGGTGATTGTATTCTGCGCCAAAAGACCTCTATGGTGGCAGTGTAAAGGCGTCTTTGGCCAAGCCAGAGCACCCGAGCGAATTTCGCTGCACGAGGCTGACTGGCGCGCTGTTGCCCCGCTTCGCCCCGCGCAGATGGATCGGCCGCAAGGCTGCACATGCCCTGGCATTCTCATCCCGGAACGCAGGGCGAACGTCACGCGCTGCGCCTGCGCAGCACAACAGGAACTGCAATGACGGCTGCACGACGCAATCTGCCATCTCCTCCGCACAGGCCCGTCCTGGCGCGCGGGGTTGGTATGGGCATGCGCGGCAGGCCGTTACCTGCTCAGACAAGTCACGCCACCCTGCCTGCCGCGCCGCCGTTGCGGTGTCATGCAGCAGCTTTGGCGCGCATTGGACATTCATGGCTCAGAAAATGCTTATCGATGCCACCCACGCGGAGGAAACCCGCGTCGTGGTGGTGGACGGACACAAGGTCGAGGAGTTTGACTTCGAGACCGCATCCCGCCGCCAGCTAGCGGGCAATATCTATCTTGCCAAGGTAACACGGGTCGAACCCTCGCTGCAGGCCGCCTTTGTTGATTATGGCGGCAATCGGCACGGGTTTCTTGCCTTCAACGAGATCCACCCCGACTACTACCAGATCCCGGCGGCAGATCGTGCCGAATTGCTGGCCGAAGAGCGTGCTCTCAGCGCCGAAGTCGAGGCCGAAGATGACGCAGGTGCCGATGGTGCCGCACGCGGCCCCAAGGACGGCAAGAAGGTGCGGCGCAGTTCTTCGCGGCGCAAACCCGCTGCCAAGGCCGAACGCACACAAGGCGACGATCAGGTCGAAACGCAGGAAATTGCGGGCATGGCGATTGTCGAGCCCGAGGGTGATAGCGACACGCTGATCCCCGACGAGGACGCCCCCGACGCCCCGGCGACGCAAGCAGCTCAACCCGTTGAAAGTGCAGAGGCCCCGCAGGACGACCCGCGCGAGGCTGAAGAGCCGTATCGCGCCGCCGATCACGCGACCGAAATCGACGACCGGATTGAATCCGTCTCGGATGGTGGTGACCCGGTCGAGGAAGAGCGCCCGCGCCGCAAACCGCGTCTGCGCCGTTACAAGATTCAGGAAGTCGTCAAGGTGCGCCAGATCATGCTGGTGCAGGTCGTCAAGGAAGAACGCGGCAACAAGGGTGCAGCGCTGACGACATATCTGTCGCTTGCCGGTCGCTACTGCGTGCTGATGCCCAACACCGCACGCGGCGGCGGGATCAGCCGCAAGATCACCAATGCCGCCGACCGTCAGAAGCTTAAAGCCATCGCAGGCGAGATCAAGGTCCCCGAAGGGGCCGGGCTGATCATTCGCACGGCAGGGGCCAACCGCACCAAGGCCGAAATCAAGCGCGACTATGAATATCTGTTGCGGCTGTGGGAACAGATCCGCGATCTGACGCTGAAATCCATCGCGCCGACGCCGATCTATGCCGAAGGCGATCTGATCAAGCGCTCGATCCGCGATCTGTACAACAAGAATATCGACGAGGTTCTGGTCGAAGGCGAGGCGGGTTACCGCACCGCCAAGGACTTCATGCGCATGATCATGCCGTCCCACGCCAAGAACGTGAAGCCCTACACCGAATCGCTGCCCCTGTTCGCGCGCTTTCAGGTCGAAAGCTATCTGGCGGGCATGTTCAACCCGACCGTGCAGTTGCCGTCGGGCGGCTATATCGTGATCGGGATCACCGAGGCGCTGGTCGCCATCGACATCAACTCTGGCCGGGCAACGCGCGAAGGCTCGATCGAGGAGACGGCGCTCAAGACCAACCTTGAGGCCGCAGCCGAGATTGCGCGCCAGTTGCGTCTGCGCGATCTGGCGGGGCTGATCGTCATCGACTTCATCGACATGGAAGAGCGCAAGAACAACGCCGCTGTCGAGAAGATGCTGAAAGACAAGCTGAAAAACGACCGTGCGCGAATTCAGGTCGGCCGGATTTCGGGCTTCGGCCTGCTGGAGATGTCGCGCCAGCGTCTGCGTCCCGGCATGCTGGAAGCGACGACCCAGCCCTGCCCGCATTGCCACGGCACCGGTCTGATCCGGTCGGATGACAGCATGGGCCTGACCGTGCTGCGCCAGATCGAGGAAGAGGGCACGCGCGGACGCTCGCGCGAGGTTCTGGTGCGTGCGCCTGCGGCTGTGGTGAATTTCATCATCAACTACAAGCGCGAGCATCTGGTGCAGATCGAGCTGCGCTATGGCATGGCCGTGCGGCTGGAGGCTGACCCGCGCATGGTCAGTCCGGATTTCGAGATCGAGAAATTCAAGACCGCGACACGCGTGCCAGTGCAGCAGGCTGCGGTTGTGTCGATCAACGCGGCCCTGATGCCCGAACTCGAAGAGGAAGACGAGGTCGAACTCGATGAGGTCGATCAGATCGATCCTGTCACGCCCGAGGAAGACCGCAGCGAAGACGAAGATCAGCCGCGCAAGAAGCGTCGGCGCAGACGGCGGCGGCGCGGCGGCAAGGAAAACGGGACCGAGGGTCAGGACGACAATGATGCGGCGGCTCAGGATGGGGCGCAGGACGAGGGTCAGATCGCCGCTGGCGACACCCCCGAGGCAGAAACTCCCGCCGAGGCATCACAGAGTGATGCTCAACCTGCCGCCGAAAAACCCGCGAAGCCCAAGCGCACGCGGCGCAGCCGTAGCAAGAAAGCGGTCGAACCTGTTGCCGAAGCCGGCGCAGAACCCGGCGAGGCGTCGCAAATCGAACCCGTAGCCGAGGCTGCAGCCGAGAGCGCGACAGCACAACCCGCCGAGGACGCAGCCCCTGCACCGGTCACCAAACCCAAGCGGACCCGCCGCAAGGCAGCCAAACCCGCAGCAGAACCCGCGCCAGAATCCGGAGAGGCGGCTCAGTCACCACAGACCGCGCCCGAGGCAACGGCCAGGCCCGACGATGCCGTCGCCCAACCGCAGCCCGAGGCAAAAGTTGCGGTTCAGGCAGAAGTGCCGGTAACCGCAGAGCCTGCTGCCGCACCAGCGCCCGTAGAAGAGGCCCCTGCGCCAGAGCCTGCTGAACCGGAGGCCGTTGCACCAGAAGCTCCTGAACCGGTGGCCACTGTAGCACAGACCGCTGAACCAGAGGCCACTGCACCGGAACCCGCTCCGGAGTCCGAGGCCGAGTCGGAAACCGAGGCCGAGACAGCGCAGGATGACACTGCCCCGACCGAGAAGAAGCGGCGCGGCTGGTGGGCGCTGCGCGGATAGTCCGGACCTGACACAGGCAGGGCAGTCTTGCGACTGCCCTGCGACATGGTGCAGCATGCCACGTGAAAGTGACTGTTTGGGGCGTGATCTGTGGCGTGGTCCGGCGTATGGCTGAACCGGCCATGAAGAACCGGGGGCGCGCATGTTGGGCATAGACGTTTTTGACGCCAGTTTGATGATGGCACTCACGATTGCCTTTGGCGCGGGGGTGCTGTCCTTTCTGTCGCCTTGCGTGCTGCCCATCGTGCCGCCCTATCTGGCCTATATGGGCGGCATCTCGATGCAGGACCTGCGCACCGAAGGGCGCGAGAGCCGCCGCGCGATCCTGCCTGCGGTGTTTTTCGTGATGGGCCTGTCGACGGTCTTTCTGCTGCTGGGTTTCACGGCTTCGACCATGGGCCACCTGTTCCTGCGCAATGCAGAGATGTTTGGCCAGATCGCGGGCGTGGTGGTCATTGCCTTTGCGCTGCATTTTCTGGGCGTGTACCGGATGATGGCGCAGGCGACGACGGCTTCGCTGCGGGCCGCATCGGTCGCACCGCCTGCGTTTCTGTCAGGTGGTCTGCTGACGCGCGATCTGCGGTTTGATGCGGGCGACCGGGGCGGGTCGGCCTTTGGGGCCTATATCCTTGGCCTCGCCTTTGCCTTTGGCTGGACGCCCTGCATCGGCCCGGTGCTGGGCGCGATCCTGACGCTGGCCGCGACCGAGGCAACGGTCACGCGCGGCACCGCCATGCTGGGGGTCTATGCGCTGGGGCTGGGGTTGCCGTTCCTGCTGGCCGCGATTTTCGTGCAGCGGTCCATGGGGATGATGAATCGGCTCAAGCGGCATATGGGCGCCATTGAAAAGGCGATGGGGCTGTTGCTGCTGATCGTGGGCGTCGCACTGGTGACCGGGGCCTTTGCGACCTTCAGTTGGTGGTTGCTGGAGACATTTCCGGTGATGCAGCGGATCGGCTGATCGCGCGCCGCTGGCCTGCGGTGGACTTGAGTATTTTTGGCAAGATGAAATCAGGGGGGTGTTATGCCCCTGTCGGTTTCAAGCGGCGTGTCTGATCGGGCATGATCGGGCGCGCGCGGTTTGCAGCGGTCATTGCAGACCAAGTTCTGCCAGTGCTGCGTCGAGTTCCGGGGGCAGGGCGTCATCGCCCTTGCGCGCGCGCGGCAGATCAGGGGGGGCGTCGCTGGGCTTGAGGTAGCGCCAGCCTTGAAAGGGGCGTTTGGGCGCAGCGGCAGTGCGGTGGATTTCGGGGTCCAGCACGATGCCGCAACGCAGGATGCCATCCGCCCCCTGCACCTCGTCCAGCCGCAGGATGCGCTGGCGTGCCAGAACCGCCCCCTTGAACACCCAGTAGAGTGACCCACCCTCCAGAAGTTCACCGGCGCGTTTGGGCCACATGCGGGTGACATGGCGGGGCAGGCCGTCGGGGCCTTTGGCGCGCGGGTTCTGCTGCCACTGTGCCAGATCCTCGACCTGTTCGGCACCCACGCAGAGCTTGATGAGGTGGATATGGGTCATGTCGTGTCGTTATCCGGGCTGGTTGGGGGCTGCAACAGCGAATGGCGCACAAACAGGTGCAACCAGAATAGTAGTGCCAGTCCGCAAAGGGCAATGGCCAGCGCGATCAGAACCGTGGAGCCAAGGCCAAGTGTCCCGGCCGACAAGGCAAAGAGGAAGGGGGCGGCGGCACCGGTCACATTGCGCAGTGCAGCCAGATGCCCCAGCTTGCGCCCGATCCCCGCCGCACCGAACAGGGCAAGCGGAACCGCGCCGCGCACGATGCTGGCAAGCCCCTGTCCCGCGCCGAAAAGGATCGCGAACCCCATGGCAAAGGCCAGCCCCAGCGGCGCGAGCATCAGCGCGCCCACAGCCAGCACGATGGCCCCGCCCGAGATCAGCGCCACGCTCAGCGGGTGCAGGTTGCGCCAGATCGTGGCATCGAGCACCCGCACCATCACCTGCGCCGGGCCCATCATCATGCCGATCAGATAGGCGCTTTGCCCCAGACCAAGTGCCAGAAGGCTAGGCACCAGATGCACCCCGAGTGCGGCGATGGTGATCCCGGTCAGGGCGAAGCTCGCGCCAAGGAACCAGAAGGCGCGCTGCGCGGCCCCGCCATGCAGAAGCGGCCAGTCCGGCGGGGCAGGGGGGGCTGTCACCTGCGCGGCAATGTTGCACATCTGGCGGTCCAGACGCGCCAGCCCCAGATGCAGGGGCAGCGCCAGTCCCAGATGCAGCGCGGCAAAGACCAGATAGGTTGTGCGCCAGCCAATACTGTCCACCAGCGCCCCGGTCAGCGGCCAGAACAGGGTCGAGGCAAAGCCTGCGATCAGTGTCAGCCGCGTGATGGCGCGCCGCGTGCCCACGGGCACGCCAAGCGCAAGGGCGGCAAAGGCCGCGTCATAGAGCACCAGAAAGCTGAGCGCCTGCAACGCGATGACAAGCGCGCTGAACAGGTGGATATTCGGCGCTATGGCAAGTGCTGCGAACAGCAGCGCCACGCAGGCGCTGCCCAGGGCCATCACGCGGGGGGCACCGAAACGGTCCAGCCACTGGCCGGCAAAGCTGGCGACGATCCCCCCCAGCAGCAGCCCGATGGAAAACACCGCATAGAGGCGGGCCTCGCTGGTGCCGAATTCCTGCGCGACCGGGCCAACCAGCAGCGGATAGGCATAAAAGATCGCGCCATAGCCGAGGATCTGGGTGACACCCAGACTTGCGACCTGACGGCCCCAACCGCTTGTGATCTGGCGCATCGCCCATACCTGTGCTGAACCTTGCGCACCATAGCGGCTTGATGGACGGTGCCAAGGGGGCGCGATGGCGCAAGGAAGCGTTGACCAGAGGGGCGGCGGGGCGTATCTTGTAGGCTTTCCCGTCGTTACCCCAAAGGATACGCGCCATGAGCCGGTTTGCCGCCCCGATTGCCGAACAGATCTGGGACATGAAATACCGTCTGAAAGCGGCAGATGGCACTGCGCTGGATCTGAGTGTCGAGGATAGCTGGCGGCGGATCGCGCGGGCGCTTGCGGCGGTCGAAGCCGACCCGGACCTGTGGGAAGGCCGGTTTTACGAGGCGCTTGAGGATTTCAGGTTCCTGCCGGCGGGGCGGATCATCGCGGGCGCGGGTACGGATCGCAGTGTGACCCTGTTCAACTGTTTCGTGATGGGCACCATCCCTGACAGCATGGGCGGCATTTTCGAGATGCTGAAAGAAGCCGCGCTGACCATGCAGCAGGGCGGCGGCATCGGCTATGATTTCTCGACCATCCGCCCCAGGGGTGCGCCTGTGTCCGGCGTGGCCGCCGATGCCTCGGGGCCGCTGTCCTTCATGGATGTGTGGGATGCGATGTGCCGCACGATCATGTCGGCAGGCTCGCGCCGGGGCGCGATGATGGCGACGATGCGCTGCGACCACCCTGATATCGAGGAGTTCATCACTGCCAAGCAGGATGCGGCGCGGCTGCGGATGTTCAACCTCTCGGTGCTGGTAACCGATCCGTTCATGGAGGCGGTCAAGGCCGATGGCCCGTGGGAACTGGTCTTTGGCGACAGGGTCTATCACACGGTGCAGGCGCGCGATCTGTGGAACCGTATCATGCGTGCCACCTTTGATTATGCCGAACCCGGTGTGATTTTCATCGACCGGATCAACGCCGCCAACAACCTGAACTATTGCGAGACCATCGCGGCGACCAACCCCTGCGGCGAGCAGCCGCTGCCGCCCTATGGGGCCTGCCTGCTGGGGTCGATCAATCTTGCGCAACTGGTGCGTGACCCGTTCAGCGATGCCGCCGGGCTGGACATGGATGCGCTGGATGATCTGGTGCGCGTGGCCGTGCGGATGATGGATAATGTGGTCGATGCTTCGCGCTTTCCGCTGGAGGCGCAGGCGCGCGAGGCACAGGCCAAGCGGCGTATCGGGCTGGGGGTGACGGGGCTGGCCGACGCGCTTGTGATGGTCGGGTTGCGCTACGGGTCGGACGCGGCAGTCGCGCAGCTTGATGCATGGATGCACGCGATTGCGCGCGCATCCTATCTGGCCTCGGTTGATCTGGCGCGCGAGAAGGGTGCCTTTCCGCTGTTTGACGCAGAGGGCTTTCTGGCATCGGCCAACATGCAGGGCATGGACGGCGATGTGCGCGACGCGATCCGCACGCATGGTATCCGCAATGCGCTGCTGACCTCTATCGCGCCCACGGGCACGATCAGCCTCTATGCGGGCAATGTCAGTTCCGGGATCGAGCCGGTCTTTGCTTATGAATACACGCGCAAGGTGTTGCAGAAAGATGGCGCGCGGACCGAGGAAAAGGTCGAGGATTATGCCGTGCGCCTGTGGCGCGAGTTGAAAGGCGATACGCCCTTGCTCGCCTCTTTCGTCAGCGCGCAGACCCTTGCGCCGATGGACCATGTGCGCATGCAGGCAGCGGCACAGAAATGGGTGGACAGTTCCATCTCGAAAACCATCAACTGCCCCGAGGATATCAGCTTTGACGATTTCAAGGATGTCTACATGGCGGCATGGGACATGGGCTGCAAGGGCTGCACGACCTACCGGCCCAACGCGGTGACAGGATCGGTGCTGTCAGTGTCCGAGGCCAGCGAGGCCGTGCCCGAAGTCGAAAGGGGGGCCGATGTCGTCTATCTGTCCACACCGTTTGACCGCCCCGAGGCGCTGGAAGGGCATACCTACAAGCTGAAATGGCCCGGATCCGAGCATGCGATCTATGTCACAATCAATGACACGATCATCAATGGCCACCGCCGCCCGTTCGAGATTTTCATCAATTCCAAGAATATGGAGCATTTCGCCTGGACGGTGGCGCTGACGCGGATGATTTCGGCCGTGTTCCGGCGGGGCGGGGATGTGTCTTTCGTGGTCGAGGAACTGAAAGCCGTGTTCGACCCGCGCGGCGGGGCGTGGGTCGAGGGGCGCTATATTCCGTCGATCCTGGCCGCCATCGGGGGCGTGATCGAACAGCATCTTGTGCGTATCGGGTTCATCGCGGGCGAAGGGCTGGGCCTGAAATCCGACCCGAAAGCGGCGCGCATGGTCGCGGGTGATGCGCCACGCGGGGCGGCCTGCCCGTCCTGCGGAGCCTATGAGATGGTCATGATCGAGGGGTGCATGACCTGCCGTGCCTGTGGTCATTCCAAATGCGGATAGATCGCACGACCCGCACCTGCCTAACCGGCTGCCGGAACGCCAGGGGTCTTGGTGCCTGCACATAGAAGGGGTAAATGCAGGCTTCTGTTGCCAGGTGCCTGCGAACCCCGCCTTACGCTGCTAGGCGCAAGGGCTTAAGTTTCGGTCTTGCGACAGCTTACGCTGCGACAGCGACCGGAGCACGGTTGTCATTTGCAACTGTACATTTTGCACCGATAACGGTGGTGGCTCACCGAGACAAAGCTAACCCCTTTAGACGTTCGTCGATCCTGTTTCGGCCCCATGATCCCCAAATGAAGGATGTTTGGTGGAGCCGCCGGGTACCGCCCCCGGGTCCGATCCGCGTATTACGAGCGCGTTTATGTCCATAGTCCCTTGCGGAACACTCTGAATGTAGGGGTGATCGCGAGCTTGCGCAAGGGGCAGTGCCCGATATGGCATTTGCGCGCCTGGTCAAACGGATGTAGAACTGCAGCATGCGGTATTCGGGCATAGATGACTTCAACGCGGCGCAATCCGCAAGCGACAGGATCATCTGCGAGCGGCTTGCGGCGCTGATATCCGCAGGGCTGCCGCAGGCTGATGGCAGGATCTGGCATGGCCATCCGGTCTGGTTCCTCGACGGGAATCCGGTGGCTGGCTATAGCAGGCAGAAACCCGGCATTCGCCTGATGTTCTGGAGCGGAGCAGATTTCGACGAACCGGCGCTGAATGTGATCGGCAAGACGTTCAGGGATGCCTCGATCTTCTACACGGACGCCGCCGGGATCTGCGCGCAGGATGTGCAGCGATGGCTGACAAAGGCCGAGACGATCCAGTGGGACTACAAGAACATCGTCCGAAACAAGGGACTTTTGCGGCGTATTTGACGCAAGGGTGTGGCTTTGCATGGACTTGTAGGCATTGGTTCGACGTCGCGCACCGCGCCTGCCGAACGAACAGCGCGTGGGCAGGGCTTGAAAAGCCCCTGCACCCAAGGTAAGGAACCTCTCAAAGGCGCACCGACTCGGTGCGCTGTTTACTTTTACCCTCTGGCATGGATTGCGCGTCATTCGCGCCCGGTCAGCTGCGAACAGGAAGATGAACATCATGGCCATGCGCTGGTATTCGGTAAGCGTGCTGTCGAATTTCGAGAAAAAGGTGGCCGAAGCCATCCGCACGGCTGTGGCCGAAGGTGGGCTGGAAGAGCAGATCGAGGAAGTTCTGGTGCCGACCGAGGAAGTGATCGAGGTGCGGCGCGGCAAGAAAGTGACGTCCGAGCGTCGTTTCATGCCCGGTTATGTGCTGGTGCGTATGGAAATGTCGCCAAGGGGCTACCACCTGATCAATTCGATCAACCGAGTGACCGGCTTTCTGGGCAGCCAGGGCAAGCCGATGCCGATGCGCGACGACGAGGTGAACGCGATCCTCAACCGCGTGCAGGAAGGCGAGGAAGCCCCGCGCACGCTGATCCATTTCGAGATAGGCGAGCAGGTCAAGGTTAATGACGGCCCGTTCGAGGGGTTCTCGGGCACGGTCGAGGAAGTGGATGAAGCTGCCAGCCGCCTGAAGGTGATGGTGTCGATCTTTGGCCGGGCAACCCCGGTCGATCTGGAATTCACGCAGGTGTCCAAGGACAACTGACGTGAACATCGTGGGAGGCAGGCCGGGCGCGCCCGGACGGTCCGGACCACTAAACCGCAACGAGCCCCGCGCACGCGTGCAATCGGGGTGAGGTGAAAAAAGGAGAGGCCAGATGGCCAAGAAAGTAATCGGGCAGCTCAAGCTGCAAATTCCGGCGGGCAAAGCCACCCCGTCGCCCCCCGTTGGCCCCGCGCTGGGTCAGCGCGGTATCAACATCATGATGTTCACCAAGGAATTCAACGCCCGCACCGCCGAGATGGAGCCGGGCTCGCCCATTCCGACCGTGATCACCTATTATCAGGACAAGTCCTTCACGATGGATCTCAAGACGCCCCCTGCGTCATGGTATCTCAAGCGTGCGGCTGGCCTGAAACCTGTCGGCAAGCGTAACCGTGCGCGCGGCTCCGAGGCACCTGGTCGCTCGATTGCGGGCAGCGTGACCTCCAAGCAGGTGCGCGAGATCGCCGAAGCCAAGATGCGGGACCTCAACGCCAACAGCGTCGAGGGTGCGATGCAGATCATTGCAGGGTCGGCCCGGTCGATCGGTATCGAGGTGAAAGGGTAAGCTCATGGCAAAACTTGGAAAACGCGTCAAAGCCGCCCGCGAAGCCTTTGCTGGCAAGGAAAACATTTCGCTTGAGGACGCGCTCGAACTGATCCGCGCCAACGCGAATGCGAAATTCGACGAAACAGTCGAGATTGCGATGAATCTTGGCGTTGACCCGCGTCACGCGGACCAGATGGTTCGTGGTGTGGTCAATCTGCCCAACGGCACGGGCAAGACCGTGCGCGTGGCGGTGTTCGCCCGTGGCCCCAAGGCTGATGAAGCCAAGGAAGCTGGTGCGGATATCGTGGGTGCCGAGGACCTGATGGAAACCATCCAGTCCGGCAAGATCGAGTTTGATCGTTGCATCGCGACTCCCGATATGATGCCGATCGTTGGTCGTCTGGGCAAGATCCTTGGCCCGCGCAACCTGATGCCGAACCCCAAGGTCGGCACAGTGACCATGGATGTCGCCGAGGCGGTGAAAAGCGCCAAGGGCGGTCAGGTTCAGTTCAAGGTCGAGAAAGCGGGCGTCATTCATGCCGGTGTCGGCAAGGTGTCGTTCGAGCCTGCCAAACTGGCCGAGAATGTGCGTGCCTTTGTGGATGCCGTGGCAAAAGCCAAGCCTACGGGTGCCAAGGGTGCCTATCTGCAAAAGGTGTCGCTCTCCTCGACCATGGGGCCGGGCGTGTCGGTTGACGTGGCCAGCGCGACGCAACGCTGAGCGACTGCGCAAACTGAAAGTAAAGGCGGCCGAGTGCGGGCCGCCTTTTTCATGTCTGGATCTCTGAGCGCCGCGCGGCATCGTAGGGTGGGTGATTCACCCACCCAACCCCAGCCCCCAATACTACTCTGCCGCCTTGGGCATGAACCCGCGTTCCAGCATGTCATGCGGCGCGACCGGATACTCGCCGGAGAAGCAGGCATCGCAATATTGCGGGCAGGCGTCATTGCGCCCCTTTGCCTCGCCCACGGCACGATACAGCCCATTGAGGGTCACGAAACGCAGGCTGTCCACGCCGATGAAATCGCGCATTTCCTCTTCAGTCATGTTCGCGGCCAGGAGTTTCTCGCGCTCGGGCGTGTCCACGCCGTAAAAACAGGGCCAGGCGGTTGGCGGTGACGCGATGCGGAAATGCACTTCGGCGGCACCGGCCTCGATGATCATTTCCTTGATCTTCTGGCTGGTCGTGCCGCGCACCACGGAATCATCCACCAGAATGATCCGCTTGCCCCGGATCAGCGCGCGGTTCACATTCAGCTTCAGCCGCACCCCCATGGACCGGATTTGCTGGCTGGGTTCGATAAAGGTGCGCCCCATATACTGGTTGCGTGTGATCCCCAGCGCAAAGGGGATGCCCGATTCCTGACTGTAGCCGATGGCGGCAGGTGTGCCGCTATCGGGAACCGGACAGACCATATCTGCGTCAACGGGTGCTTCGCGCGCCAGTTCCACGCCAATCTGGCGGCGCGTTTCATAGACCGACCGGTCACCATAAAAGCTGTCGGGGCGCGAAAAATAGACATGCTCGAAGATACAGAACCGAGGCTTCTCCGCGGCGAATGGCTGCGAGCTTGCGACGCCCTTGGCGTCGATCACGACCATTTCGCCGGGTGCGATCTCGCGTACGAAATCCGCACCGATAATGTCGAGCGCGCATGTCTCTGACGCCAGCACCCAGCCAGTGCCCAGACGGCCCAGCACCAACGGGCGCACCCCCAGCGCGTCACGCACGCCGATCAGCTTGGTGCGCGTCATCGCAACAATCGAGAATGCGCCTTCGGCGCGGCGCAATGCGTCCTTCATCCGTTCGGGGATGGTCTTCTGAAACGACCGCGCCATCAGGTGAATCAGGCATTCACTGTCCGAACTGGACTGGAAGATCGATCCGCGCTCGATCAATTCGCGGCGGATCGACTCGGCGTTCGTGATATTGCCGTTATGGGCAATCGCGGCCCCGCCCATGGCAAATTCACCAAAGAAGGGCTGCACATCCCGGATTTGCGTCGCCCCCTTGGAGCCTGCTGTCGAGTAGCGCACATGCCCGATCCCGATCGAGCCGGGCAAGCCCTCGATCACGCCTGTCTTGGTGAAATTGTCACGAACAAGCCCGAACCTGTGGGCCGAATGAAAGCCTGATTCGGGGTGGTGGGTGATGATGCCACCGGCCTCTTGCCCGCGATGTTGCAGCGCATGCAGGCCAAGTGCCAGAAAATTGGCAGCATCCTCCAGCCCGATACACCCAAAAACACCGCATTCCTCGCGCAGTTTATCGTCATCGAACGGGTGGCTGAGCATGACAGACCCTTGGTAGTTGACATCTGCGCACCCCTAGCCCATCCGCGCGGGCGTGTCACCACCCCTTTGCGTGAGTGCGCTTAGCGGCAGCCGGAAACCAGCTCTTCGTATTTCTGCACCAGCCAGTTTGGCGCATCTTCGGGCACGGCTTCGTTCAGATTGCCCGAAAGCTGGCCAAAGACCGATGCCGAGCGCGACTGCTCGACCATCGGCACCGAACCCGGCGGCACAGCGCGGTCAAATACCAGCAATGCGATTGCGACCAGCAGGATACCGCGCGCGACCCCGAAGAAGAACCCAAGCCCCTGATCGAGTCCCCCCAGTGCAGAATTGCGCACAAAGGACGAAAATAGCGGCGTGAACAGCGAGGCCAGCACCAGAACAATGGCAAACACCGCCGCGAAAGAGGCAATCACCGTCAATTCGCAGCTATCGCCCAGAAAACTGCCCAAGTAAGGGATTTCGCGCACCAAGGGTTGCGCCGCAGGGGCCAGAATGAATGCAAGCACGGCGGCTGCGACCCATCCCAGAATCGCCATCCCCTCGCGCATGAACCCACGCGAATAGGCCAGAATCCCCGAGACGATAATCACTACGGCCACGCCCGCATCGACGATTGTAAAGCCTTCCATACCTGTCTCCTCTGGGCGCGAAACTTACCCTGCGCCAAATACCTGCCCGACCACTTCTGCCAGATCGGGCATTTGTTTCAACTCAATTCCGGGCTGGGAAGCAGGTTTCACCAGCCGTGGTGCTATAGCGGCGCAGAAACCAAGTTTCTGCGCCTCTTTCAACCTGTTTTCGGTCTGGCTGACGGGACGGAGCGCCCCTGACAGGCTGATTTCCCCGAAAACGACCGTATCTGCGGGCAGCGCGATATCCTCGCGCGCCGAAAGCAGGGCACAGGCAACGGCCAGATCGGCGGCGGGTTCATGCACGCGCATACCGCCCGCAACATTCAGAAACACATCCATGCCCGCAAAGGGGATGCCGCAGCGCGCTTCGAGCACGGCAAGGATGGTGGACAGGCGCGCGGAATCCAGCCCGACCACAGTGCGCCGGGGCGTGCCTAGCGGCGAGGGGGCGACCAGCGCCTGTATCTCGGTCAACATGGGACGTGTGCCCTCGATCCCCGCAAACACGACCGAACCGGGGGCAGGGGTGCCGCGTTCGGACAGGAACAGCGCCGAGGGGTTGGCGACCTGAGCCAGCCCCGCGCCCGTCATCTCGAACACGCCGATTTCATCTGCGGGGCCAAAGCGGTTTTTCACCGCGCGCAGGATGCGGAACTGGTGCCCGCGCTCGCCCTCGAAATACAGTACCGTATCGACCATATGCTCGACCACGCGCGGCCCGGCGATCTGGCCTTCCTTGGTGACATGCCCGACAAGGATGACCGACACGCCGCGCCGCTTGGCGAATGTAACCAGTTCATGCGCCGAGGCGCGCACCTGACTGACCGAACCGGGCGCGCTGTCGATCGTGTCCAGCCACATGGTCTGGATCGAATCGATCACCACCAGATCGGGGCGCTCCATGTCGAGCGTGGCAAGGATGTCGCGCAGATTGGTTTCGGCCCCCAGCCC
>SKRW01000059.1 GCA_007118295.1 Paracoccaceae bacterium
ACCTGTGCCCGCGCGCCCGAGGCAAGGCCGGAACTGGCCACCAGGGCAATGCCGACACTGCACATCGCATGACGAATCTGCTGTTTCATCCTTTTCCCTGTCTTGTCACGGGCGGTCTATCGCCGCACCAGATAGGCGTCATTAAAGCCCAGCGTCTTGACGCGTGCAAGCATCT
Organism: Paracoccaceae bacterium; assembly: GCA_007118295.1. Classification (GTDB taxonomy): domain Bacteria; phylum Pseudomonadota; class Alphaproteobacteria; order Rhodobacterales; family Rhodobacteraceae; genus Roseinatronobacter. The sequence continues at coordinate 176 of SKRW01000059.1, forward strand.
GGCCTTGCTCGGTGGTCGTGGTGGCGGGGCCGACGACCACGCGCCAGAAGGCATTGCCCTGCGCACTGCCCGACACGACGCGCGCACCAAGGTCTGCCCCACGCGCCATGCGCGCGGCGTTCTCGGCGTTGGCCTCGACACTGAAGATGCCAAGCTGGATATACGGGCGCTCCAGCGTGCTGGCAGAAGGGGCCGGGGTAGGGGACGATGCCATCGGCGAGGGCATCGGCGTCGGGGTGGTATCCGTGGCGGCTGTCCCTGCCGGGCCATCAAGGGCCGTAGCCTCGATCGTGTCCGCAGGGGGGGCTTCGGGTTCTGCGTCACGCTGCCCGAAAATACGCCCGAACAGGCCGCGCCGCGGTGGCGCGGAGGCTTGCGCCGCGTGCTCGGCGTCTGGCAGGGCGATGGCAGTCTCATCCGCGCTGGCGGTGTCCTGCGCGGCAGAATCCGCAGGTGGCGTGGCGCTGGCCGTCGCTGCTGGCGTCTCGGCCTCTGCGCTCGCGGAGGTTTCGTCAGGCTCTGGCCGGGGGTCTTCGGCACGCAAGGCCACCACTTCGATCATGGTGGGCGCGCCGGCAAGGATGCCAATGGCGCTCGCGGCCTCGCCGGAAACCTGAAAGGCGGGGCCGGGGTTCATCCGTTCACGCCGGAACAGCGCGCCGATGGTTTCCTGTCCGTTGGTGGTGTTGCGGATGATCACCCGTTCGGGGCCAGAAACGTCCGGATGCGCAACCCAGACCCCGCCCAGCGAAGGGCGTCCGTCCCAGAGCGCGTTCTCGCGACGCGAGAAGGTGCTCGGGTCCTCGACATCGCGTTCGGCTGACTGGCTGGCGCGTCCGCTGCTGCCGTCGCGCGACGTGGTGCCGTTCGAGCCGTCCATGCAGGCAGACAAGGCCAGGCTGACCACCAGGCCCAGGCCCAGATACCGATACGTGAAACTGCTCATACTGTCACTCTCCGCCTCTTGCCTGCCCTGATCTTGCGTCAGGTTCCGAGGGCCTTTGATTATGTCTTGACTGCTTATACACAAAGCGCGCGCGCAAGACAGCCCGCAGCCCTGACTTCGCCCGCTCGCGTTGCATCTTAGCGCCAGCCTGCGACTGGTGAAAGCGTGATTGCCGCCGCGCGTGCAACCTGCCGCCGATAATCGCGCGCTTGTGACCGGATGGCACTATGTCAGGAGGCGATTGCAGGCAGGTATCGACTCAGGGACCGGGGGGTGCGCGACGCGTCGGGCCTGAGCTCCGTTGCGGCGGATCGCAACAGTCAGGGCAGGCCAGATACCCCTCGATTGCTGGCAGCTTCTGCGCCCTCGACTGGGGCGGCGGCTGGGGCCTATCCAGATAGGACAGGACAGGGGTGGGTCAATGACCCACCCTACGGGATGGTTTGCGCGTGGACGGGGCGGCGCGCCTGCCATGGACAGCGGCGACCCCGTGGCGGCACATGAGCCGCCTTGCGTCGCGGCATCACCCGCCGGCAGCGCGTGATCAGGACTGGTCGCGCCAGCGGTTTACCATCGGGTAGCGCCGGTCAAGCCAGAAGGCACGGTCGGTCAGGCGCGGGCCGGGCGCGGACTGGTAGCGTTTCCACTCCGAGATCGCGACCAGATGTGCCACGCGCATAACCGTGTCGCGTGCGAAACCGTCCGCGACCAGATCGGCCACCGACCGGTCGCGTTCGACCAGCCCTTCGAGGATCGCATCAAGGATATGATAGGGCGGCAGGCTGTCCTCGTCGCGCTGGTCAGCGCGCAATTCGGCCGAAGGTGGCTTGTCGATGATGCGCGGGGGGATCACCTCGCCCTCCGGTCCCGCCATCCAGTCGCGGTGGGTGGCATTGCGCCAGCGGCAGGTCTGGAACACGCGGGTCTTGTAGAGATCCTTGATCGGGTTGTAGCCGCCATTCATGTCGCCATAGATCGTGGCATAGCCCACGGCGACCTCGGATTTGTTGCCTGTGGTCAGCAGCATGGCACCGGTCTTGTTCGACAGGGCCATCAGCAATGTGCCGCGGATGCGCGATTGCAGGTTTTCCTCGGTGACATCGGGTTCCAGCCCCGTGAACTGCGGTGCGAGTGCGGCCTCCATCGCGGCGCGTGGCCCCTCGATGGCGATCTCGTCCAGCCGCACCCCCAGACGCCGGGCCAGATCGGCGGCATCTTCAAGGCTCTCCGGGGCCGTGTATTCTGACGGCAGCATCACGCAATGCACATTGTCAGCGCCCAGTGCATCCACCGCCAGTGTGGTGACCAGTGCAGAATCGATCCCCCCCGACAGCCCCAGCACCACCTTGGCGAACCCCGATTTGCGCAGGTAATCCCCCAGCCCGACCACCATGGCGCGGTAATCCTGTTCCCATGCGTCGGGCAGACGCGCCTGCGTGCCGGTTTCGGCGCGCCATCCCTGCGGTCCGCGCGTGAAGTCTAGCGTGGTGATCGCTTCTTCATGCGCAGGCATCTGCAGCGCCAGCTTGCCGCCGGGGTTCAGCACGAAACTTGCCCCGTCAAACACCTGATCATCCTGCCCGCCGACAAGGTTCAGATAGACCAGCGGCAGGCCCGTTTCGACCACGCGTGCGACCATATGGGTCATGCGGGTGTCATAGCGGTCGCGCGCGTAGGGCGATCCATTGGGCACCAGCAGCATCTCGGCCCCCGATTCGGCCTGCGCCTCGGCCACATCGTCCAGCCAGGCATCTTCGCAGATGGGCGAGCCGATGCGCAGCGGCCCGACCCGATACGGCCCTGAAATATCGCCCGAGGAAAACAGGCGCTTTTCGTCAAAGACCGATGTGTTGGGCAGGTGATGCTTACGGATGACGGCCTGCACGGACCCGCCAGCCAAGACGGCCCAGCAATTCCACAGCTTGCCCCCCTCGGACATGGGCAGACCCACGCCCAGCGCAGGCCCCTCGGCGCAGTCTTGCGCGAGCGCGTCAAGCGCGGCGCGCAGATCGGCCAGAAAGGCAGGGCGCCAGACCAGATCCTGTGTCTGATAACCGGGCAGGACCATTTCGGGCAGGGCGACCATATCGGCACCCGCTGCGCGGCCTGTCTGCCACGCCTCGCGGATCTTTGCACAATTTCCGGCAATATCGCCCACGCAAGGGTTCAATTGCGCAAGCGTCAGGCGAAAGCGGTCGGACATCGGCGGGCCTCGGACAGGGAGCGTGCCCCCACATATCACGTTGACCCGCCAAGAAAAGGCCCGCTCGGTCAGGGGTGGGGCAAAAGCCCCGGACAGCGCCCCGAAAGCCCTTGCCAGCCTGCGCGCCCGCCACTACCCTCACCGCCAAAAGCTCTGGGGAGAACTGCGTCATGACATCAGCCACTCTTGGCGCGCGCATCGCGCTCGCAGCACTCGGACTAGCGCTGAGCACGCCCGCTTTTGCGCAGACCGATGGCGTGCTGACCCGCCAATACGAGGATGGCGGCATGTACGAGGGCGAATTCCGGGACGGATTGCAGCATGGTGTCGGGACCTACCGCTTGCCCAACGGGTTCGAATATACCGGCGACTGGGTCGCGGGCGAGATCAGCGGTCAGGGCGTTGCACGTTATCCGTCAGGCGCAGTCTATGAGGGTAGTTTTGCCGCAGGCCGACCCCACGGCACCGGAAAGATGACCTTTGCCGACGGCTCGACCTATGAAGGGAACTGGGAAGAAGGCACCATTTCGGGGCAGGGCGTGCGGGTCTTTGCAAATGAATCGGTCTATGAAGGCAGCTTTGCCGACGGCCAGCCGCATGGCAGCGGTGTGCTGACCCGCCCCGACGGATACCGCTACGAGGGCGACTGGGCCGAGGGATTGCGTTCGGGCACCGGGCGCATCACCTATCCCGATGGTGCCACCTATGAGGGCGACATGCTGGCCGATCTGCGCCATGGCAGTGGCACCCTGACCACGCCTGACGGGCTGCTCTACGAGGGCGAATGGCAGGAGGGAGAGTTGCACGGGCAGGGCGTGCTGACGCAGGCCAATGGCGATGTCTACACGGGCGGCTTCCGGGCCGGGCTGCGCGAAGGCACGGCGCGGGTCGAGCAAG
>SKRW01000074.1 GCA_007118295.1 Paracoccaceae bacterium
ACAGCAACCTCAGCAATATCTTTACCCACATACCCCTGCATTATTTGTGAAGCACACGACGCGAACACAAAGACAATCAAAGAAAAAAAAACATGCCGCATTACACTTTCCTTTTCCTAAGTCTGTGACGCGATAAAGCGCCTTGTAGGAGATTCCTTGCGGCATGAGTATCACCTCTTGAGAATGCTCTGGCACCGTGACAGGCCCGATGCCGGTCTGCACGGCCCGCTCCGGATGATGGCCGTTGCGGACCACGCACGCATGACCCTCAGGGGTCTTTCGGTCCTGAAAACGTGCCATGAAGACCTCAAGCTCGGCCTCGACCGCTGATTGCAGCAATTCCCGCGCACCTTTGCGCAGAAGTTCCGTCAATGGATCCGAGATCGCATCTCGACCGGCAAATTCAACAATGTTACTCTCATTCATGGTGGTGCGTCCTCTTCGGTTGGCGGGTTTTGTGTCGCAACGACAATCCAACCAGATGCACCGCCAGCTTTCAAATCCCCAAAACACCAGATTCAGTCATAGCTCGCCGTTGTCACCTGCCGTGATCGCCCGGATCGAGGTCGAGATCATCGAAGCCTATCGCGATGCAGGCTACCCGTTCGTCGCAGTCTCCACTCCACCGCAAGAGATCACGACCGGACTTTTGAACCTGCGGGTCGTCGAGTTCGTCGCCGGGGACGTCGCTGTACGCGGCGGCGAGCGGATGCCGCCGGAACGGGTGCGCGAACAGATACGCCAGCCATCGGGTGCAGCGATCAACGCCGATGCACTGGAGCAGGACCTGGCCTGGCTCAACCGCAGCCCGTTTCGCCGTGTGCAGGCCGAATTTTCTCCGGGCGGTGCGCTGGGGGAAACCGATCTGACGCTGGATGTGCGCGAAAGTCGGCCTTGGTCGCTTTCAGCGGGGTATACCAATAGTGGCAGTGCGGCGACAGGCGGGCGCGACAGGCTCAGTTTCGGCGCGTCGGCGGGCGACTTCCTGATTCCCGGCTCTGTTCTGGCATATCGTCTGACCGCGAGCCCGGATGCGCTGTCGGGTGGCCGCGAATCCTATATCGGCCACAGTCTTCTGGGGAGCGTCCCCGTCGGGGCGCGGCAGGAAGTCGGTTTTTCTATTGGGTTGGTTGATACCCGAGAAATATCTGGCGCGTTCGATATTCGTAGTCGAACGCATGAGGTGGCCTTTCGCTATCGTGCCGCATTATCGAATTTCTCTGCCCTGCCAGGAGATATAAGGATTGGTGTGGAGCAACGCAGCCAGCGGTGCGAGACATTTTTTGGGCCGCCCTCGCCGGTGGCCTCGGATCGTGCGGTTGTTCGCCAGTTGATGCTGGGGTGGAACACCAGTTGGTCCGGGCTGCGCGGGCGTAGCGAGCTGGACCTGAGCGCAAGGTTGAGTCCCGGCAATCTGGGCGCTGGCAACAAGCATGTCGACTTTGCCGCCCTGACGGCGGGCAGGGTGACGCGTGCGCGGTATGGCTATCTGTCAACGTTCTTCTCCCATGAGCACAGGCTGTCTGATCACGGCAACTCGGTGTCGGTGGCAGCCATAGGGCAACTGGCAAGTGGGCCATTACCGGGCACTGAACAGTTCACGCTTGGTGGGGTGCAAGCGGTGCGAGGGTATGCCAGCGAGGACGGGGCCTTTGATACGGGCTTGATCCTGCGCAGCGAATATCGCTTCGCCCGCTATGACGCTGTTCGCTTCCGCATCTCCCCGAGCCTGTTTGCAGATATTGGCGTCGGTCGCGATATTGGCGCGGATGTCACCGCCAGACTGGCCTCTGTCGGCCTCGCCGCTGCGATGGGCGTGGGAACAAACGGCAGCGCCGCGCTTGTTGTCGCGCATACATTGCGCGACGGGACCGCGACGCCGCGGGGCCGAACGCGGCTGAATCTTAACCTGTCATTCACCTATTGAGGACTGCAAGACCATGATCAAAGGGCTACCCCTTGGGGCAAATACAGTGCGCGGAGGCGTCGCAGCGGGCATCATTGCAATACTTGCTTCAGGGGTACAGGCTGATGAACCAGAGCGCACAATCGAGACCTATGGCGGGTGGGAGTTGCAATGCGTTCGCCTGCCCGATACAGTGGACGGTGCGGTTCGCGCCTGCGAAATCGTACAAACAATGCAACTTCAGGGCCAGTCGCAACCCCTTACCCGGCTGGCAATCGGCCGCCCCGCGCCGCAAGCCGACCTGGTTGCCGTGTTGCAGCTCCCACTGGGGATGTGGCTCCCGGTCGGTGTAACTTTCGACCTCGGCTCCGAGGCAGGCCGCCACTTGGCCGAGTTGCGTCGATGCTTGCCGATGGGATGTCTTGCGGAACTGGCGCTGAATGACACGATCCTGACCGCTCTGCGTCAAGACCCGGAGGGAGAAAGCGCCATCGAGTTTGCAATGCAGCCAGATGACCCGGCGCGCGTTCCGCTTGTCCACCGCGGCTTTGCCGCCGCATTTGACGCAATGGGACGCAAGATGTCGCCCGAGTGAGGGAAGTGGAGACACTCATTGGGGACGACGAGACGTTCAAGCCGGAACAGGCATGCGCCGCCGGGGCATGCCAAGGCTACTGACCTGTGAATGCTTGTCATGAGTCTACAGACGGCTAACGTCCGCTTCGCTACCTCTGCACCCAGGGTTGCTCGGGAGCGCCACATATCGATTCTATATCATCCCGAGTCATCGTCATGTTGCGGACAAGGTCGACGCGATGGACTACTTTGAGGCTGGCTTCTGTCTTTTTGCTGCGGCGGTCTTGAGTGACCGCTTCGGAGAAATCCGTGCGTCGGGCCGACAGGCTGCAATGGGCCGACCACGTCGACGCTGCCGGCGCCTTCACAAAGGGCAGAAAGCTGACGGTGGCGGCATGAGCTTGCATTTGCAGAAAACAGCGAATCGGCCCCTGTCCGGCCCGTCGCTTGAAGTCATCACGCGCTGTCAATAGTGGTGGCGATACTTGGATCTTGTAGATGACAGGCGGACGGCTGAAGCTGCAGCAGATACCGTTCAAGCGCCGTGATGCCGGATGACATGGCCGCTGCAGGCACGTGCTCGTCAGGATGATGGCTGACGCCGTCGCGACAAGCGGTGAACAGCATCCCCACGGGACAAAGGGCCGCCATGGCCGAGGTATCATGCGTCGCGCCGGACGCGAGGTGCTGTGGCCCCTCCCGATTGCCTAGGCCGACGGTTTTTGACAAGCCCTCGATGATCTGCGGGGAACAGGGGGTTGCCGGTTGCGCATAGGTCCGCGCAATCCCCAGCACCAGCCCCCGACGGTGCGCGATGTCATGGGCCGCTTGCGTCAGTGCTGCCCCGGCTTGCGCGCGCATGGCATCCTCGGGAGCGCGGATTTCAAGGGTCATGGCGACCTCGCCGGGGACGGCATTCACCACGCCGGGGCGAAGTTGCAAAGCCCCGACCGTCGCCAGCAACCCGTCGGTTTCGCGTGCCAGAGTTTCCGCGGCCAGTGTCAGTTCCGCCGCACCTACCAGCGCATCGCGGCGCAGATGCATCGGCATTGTGCCTGCATGCGCGGCCTTGCCGGTCAGCGTGATCATGTGCCGCTCAATCCCGCAGATGCTGGTGACAATGCCGATATCCTGTGCAGCGGCTTCCAGCACGGGGCCCTGTTCCAGATGAATTTCCACCCAGCCGAGAGTCTGTGAGGGCGCGCGCTGCAGCCCCGGCAGGGCGTCGGGGTTCAGCCCGAAATCTTCCATCGCGCGGCGCAGGGTGGTGCCGTCGCGGTCTTGCAGATCCAGCGCAGCCATGTCGAAGGTCCCGGCAAGCGCGCGCGGCCCCATCAGCGCGGTGGGAAAGCGCACGCCTTCCTCATCGGCGAAGGCCAGAACCTCGACCGCGAAAGGCAGCGTCACCCGATGCTCGCGTAGCTTCATCAACGCCAGCACGGGCAGGACCACGCCCATGATCCCGTCATAAGCTCCGCCCTCGCGCACCGAATCCTGATGCGAGCCCATTAACAGGGCAGGCGCGCCCTCTGGTCCCTCCATTCGCCCGATCAGCGTGCCTGCGGCGTCCAGATGAACCGCAAGCCCGGTCTGTTGCATCAATTCGGTCAGCACGGCCAGCGCGGCGCGGTGTTCAGGGGTAAAGGGCAGGCGTGTCACGCCGGGGCCGGGTTCGGAACAGGCGGCCAAGCGGTCCAGCCAGTGCTGGGCA